>JAZSRI010000093.1:0-91315 GCA_045538415.1 Faecousia sp.
ATCTACCAGACGGGCATTTGCAGGTGCATCAGCAGCCTCAGCTTCGGTCAGTGCGTAGGGACGGATAGTAGCATGGGGACATACGTATGCGCAGTTGTTACATTGGATACACTTGGTTTCATCCCAGTGGGGAACAGTAACGGCAACGCCGCGCTTCTCGTAAGCGGAAACACCCAGGGGGAACTGACCGTCTTCCATATTTGCGAAAGCGGAAACAGGCAGGCTGTAGCCGTCCATCTTGCCAACGGGAGTCAGAATGCTCTTGGCAACAGCAACAGTAGCAGCGGGGCCCTCCAGATTCAGCTCAGCAGCCTTATCCTCAGCGTCTGCCCATGCGGCGGGAACGTCAATCTTTACGTATGCGGTAGCACCGGCGTCAATGGCATCCCAGTTCTTATCCACAACGCCGCGGCCCTTCTTCAGGTAGGAAGCCTCAGCGGCAGCCTTCATGTAGCCGATTGCCTCTGCCTCAGACATAACCTTTGCAAGGGAGAAGAATGCGGACTGCAGAATGGTGTTGGTGCGCTTGCCCATACCGACCTTAATAGCCAGGTCAATGGCGTTGATGGTGTACAGCTGAATGTTGTTTTCAGCAATGTAGCGCTTGGAAGCGGCATCCAGATGATGCTCCAGCTCCTCAACGGACCACTGGCAGTTGATCAGGAATACACCGCCGGGCTTAACGTCCTGAACGATCTTGAAGCCCTTGGTGATGTAGGAGGGATTGTGGCAAGCCACGAAGTCAGCCTTGTTGATGTAGTAGGGGGACTTGATAGCGCTGTCGCCAAAACGCAGGTGGGATACAGTGACACCACCGGTCTTCTTGGAGTCATACTGGAAGTATGCCTGTACGTACTTATCGGTATGGTCACCGATGATCTTGATGGAGTTCTTATTTGCGCCAACAGTGCCGTCGCCGCCCAGACCCCAGAACTTGCACTCGATGGTGCCTTCAGCAGCGGTGTTGGGGGAGGCCTTCTCCTCCAGAGACAGGTTGGTCACGTCGTCCACGATACCGATGGTGAACTCATGCTTGGGAGCGTCCTTAGCCAGCTCCTCGTAGACAGCAAATACAGAAGCGGGATGGGTATCCTTGGAACCCAGACCATAACGGCCGCCGATCACAGTGACGTCATGACGGCCAGCCTTAGCCAGAGCCATAACCACATCCTGGTACAGGGGCTCGCCCTGGGAGCCGGGCTCCTTGGTGCGGTCCAGAACAGCGATCTTCTTAGCGGTAGCGGGGATGGCAGCCAGCAGCTTTTCAGCGCAGAAGGGGCGGAACAGGCGAACCTTGATCAGGCCGACCTTTTGGCCGTGAGCGTTCAGGTAGTCGATGACTTCCTCAGCAACGTCGCTGAAAGAGCCCATACATACGATCACACGGTCAGCGTCTGCAGCGCCGTAGTAGTTGAACAGCTGATAGTTGGTACCCAGCTTTTCGTTGACCTTGGCCATGTACTTCTCCACAACTGCGGGCAGAGCGGTGTAGTACTTGTTGCAGGACTCACGGTGCTGGAAGAAGATGTCGTCGTTTTCGTGGGAGCCGCGCATTGCAGGATTCTCAGGGTTCAGAGAATGGTTGCGGAACTGGGCAATGGCTTCCATGTTGGTCATTTCCTTCAGATCTTCGTAATCCCAGATAGCGATCTTCTGGATCTCATGGGAGGTACGGAAACCGTCGAAGAAGTTGATAAAGGGAACACGGCCTTCAATGGCTGCCAGATGAGCAACGGCGCCCAGGTCCATAACTTCCTGAACATTGCTCTCAGCCAGCATAGCGAAGCCAGTCTGACGGCATGCGTACACGTCAGAGTGGTCACCGAAGATGTTCAGAGCCTGAGTAGCCACTGTACGTGCGGAAACGTGGAAAACGGAGGGCAGCAATTCGCCGGCGATCTTGTACATGTTGGGGATCATCAGCAGCAGACCCTGAGAAGCGGTATAGGTGGTAGTCAGAGCACCGGCGGCCAGGGAGCCGTGAACGGTACCTGCGGCACCTGCTTCGGACTGCATCTCAACGACTCTGACAGTGTCGCCAAAGATGTTCTTACGACCTGCAGCGGACCACTGGTCAACATAGTCGGCCATGGGGCTGGAGGGAGTAATAGGGTAGATGCCAGCAACCTCAGTAAAGGCATAGCTGACGTGGGCGGCAGCGGTATTGCCGTCCATGGTTTTGAATTTTCTAGCCAAAATGAATTACCTCCTAAAGTAAATCAAACTTTAACGGACATATCATATCACTTTTCATTCGATTTGTAAAGGCGTTATTGTTGTAAAAACTCGGAAAAAAGACAATTGCAAAGTAATTTTTGTACACTTCAAACAATACCGGAAAATTTACAGAAAGAAATGAAATAATGTCAATTAAAAAAGAATTGTCTTTTGTTTTCTGATGAAGTATGATATAAAGAGACGGTAAAAGGGGAGGATAAATATGATCTGCAGTGTATATACCATGGGCATTAGCGGTATTAAAGCGGATGTGGTGACCGTAGAGTGCTATATCTCCAACGGGCTTCCCGGCTTTGATATTGTTGGTCTCCCGGATGCGGCTGTGAAAGAGGCAAGGGAGCGTGTCCGTGCTGCTACCAAAACCAGCGGTATGAAATTCCCCACCAGCAGAATTACGGTGAATCTTGCTCCTGCCAACCTGAAAAAGACCGGTACACACTATGACCTGCCCATTCTTTTAGGGATTATGGCTGCCTGTGGGGTAGTGAAGCGTCCGAAATCCACCAGTGTTTTCTTGGGTGAAGTTAGCCTGGATGGCAAAGTCCGCCCTGTGAGCGGTGTTCTTCCCATGGCGATCGCCGCGAAGAAAGCCGGGATGGAATGTGTTTATGTGCCTGCGGAGAACGCGGCTGAGGCAACGCTTGCCAGAGACCCGGCAATTTATCCTGTACACACTGTCAGAGAATTGGTCGATGCCCTTAACGGTGTGGGAGAGCTCCCGGAAGAACCCATATGGGTACCCACTGTGGCGCAGGAGGAGATTCTGGACTTTAAGGATGTTCTCGGTCAGGATAAGGTGAAGCGTGCCATGGAAATTGCCGCTGCCGGAAGCCATAATATCATGCTGATTGGCCCTCCAGGTTCCGGTAAAAGCATGCTCAGTAAGCGTCTGCCATCTATTCTGCCGGATATGACTTGGGAAGAATCGCTGGAAGTGACCCAGATATATTCTGTAATGGGAATGCTGTCGTCGGATGCGCCACTAATCAAGACACGGCCTTTCCGAAGCCCGCACCACACGGTTTCCAATGCCGGCCTTACCGGTGGCGGAACGAACCCAAAACCGGGCGAAATTTCCCTTGCCCATAAAGGCGTTCTGTTTTTAGATGAGTTGCCGGAATTTCGCAAGGATACGCTGGATGTGATGCGCCAGCCTTTGGAAGACCGTCAAGTTACCATCTCCCGGGTGTCCGGAACAGTGGTCTATCCGGCTGAGTTTATGCTGGTTTGCGCCATGAACCCCTGTAAATGCGGTTGGTATGGTGACCCGTCAGACAGATGTACCTGTTCTGAGCAATCTGTGCAGAACTACCGCAGCCGTGTGTCTGGACCACTTCTGGACAGAATTGATATTATTGTAGAAGTGCCCTCTGTACATTACGAAAGTCTGCGTCAGCGCAGGGAAGCAGAGCCTTCCTCGGAAATTAAGAAACGTGTGAATGCCGCCCGCGAAGTACAAAATGAACGGTTCGGCAAATCTGGCCGTATGTGTAATGCCACTATGGGTCCGCAGGAAATGCGCCGGTACTGCGCTTTGGATGAAGAAGGCCATCTTCTGATGCGGCAGGCATTTGATGCCTACGGTTTGACAGCCAGAAGCTATGACAGGATTCTGAAGGTTGCCAGAACGATTGCTGATTTGGAAGGCTGCGAGGACATTTCAGCAGACCATATTGCCGAAGCGATACAGTACAGAACAGTAGAACTATAAAGTGAGGATAACAGTTGTGAGAGAGATTTTTTTGCTGAAGCTTGGAGAAATTGTGCTCAAGGGTGCTAACAAACGACAGTTCGAGGATAAATTGCGCCAGAATGTGCGCAGACGCATGCGTCCCTACGGCAATTTTGATGTATACCTTATGCAGTCCACCGTCTATGTAGAGCCTATGGACGAGGAAGCTGATGTGGATGGGGCATGGGATGCCTGCCATGCTATTTTCGGTCTAGTGAGCCTTTGCCGCTGCCGAGCCTGCGAAAAGGATATTGAGAGTATCTATCAAACCTGTGAGGAATACCTCGGTGATGACCTGGATTGCGCGAAATCCTTTAAAGTGGAATCAAAGCGCTCCGATAAGCGGTTCCCCTTGACCTCAATTGGTATTTCCCAGGAAATTGGTGGCAGGCTGGCGGAGGCACATCCAACATGCAAAGTGGATGTTCATAATCCTGACTACACAGTATTTGTGGAAGTGCGGGATTTAGCGGCCTACGTTCACGGACCTGCTGAACCGGGCGCGGGCGGTTTGCCCACCGGTGTGGGCGGCAGAGCCATGTGCCTGCTGTCTGGCGGTATTGATTCTCCTGTTGCGGCCTATATGATTGCAAAGCGTGGCGTGGAGATTGAGTGTGTTCATTTCTTCTCCTATCCCTATACTTCTCAGCTCGCTAAGGACAAGGTTCTGGAGTTAGCAAGGCTGGTCACCCGTTACTGCGGGAGAATGACAGTGAACGTGGTAGGCTTTACCCAGATTCAGGAGGCAATCCGGGACAATTGCCCTGAGGAGTACTTTACCCTTATCATGCGCAGGTTCATGATGGAAATTTCCCAGCGTATTGGGAAACAACATGGCTGCGGCGCGCTTGTGACCGGAGAAAACCTTGGTCAGGTAGCAAGCCAGACCATGGAGGCCATGGCAGTAACCGGTGCGGTGGTGGATGTTCCTATCTTCATGCCCTTGGTAGGTATGGATAAAGAGGAAATTGTCACTATTGCAAGAAAGATTAACACGTTTGATGTTGCCGTCCTGCCCTATGAGGACTGCTGCACCGTGTTCACACCCAAGCATCCCAAAACCAAACCCTCCCTGGGGCAAGTGCTCCATGCTGAGCGGAATCTGGATAGGGAAGCGCTGATTACGCAGGCACTTGAAAACGTGGAGAAAATTGCTGTAAAGTACGATGACCATGCGTTTCTGTAATGGTGTCAGCGCGTGATTTCTATTGCATTGGGCGTTTATACGCACACTGATTACACCCACGTAATTTCCATGAAAAAGTAGAAATTAGTGCTTGACAAATATTATATTTTGGGGTATTATACTCTGGCTGGCTGCAATAGTGGCCTACATGGAGAAGTCGCGTAGCTGGCCGAGCGCGCACGATTGGAAATCGTGTATACCCCAAAAGGGTATCGAGGGTTCAAATCCCTCCTTCTCCGCCAAAAAGAAAACCCGGTATTCATTTCGAATACCGGGTTTTTAGTCTTTCTTTGAGAAGCACATTGACTTTTCAGAAAACTGTACTATGATGAAGAAAAAAGGAGGCGTATGCTATGATTCGTGCGTGTGTAATCGGTCTTGGCGAGCGGGGGCGTTCCATTCTTTACGGTATCCTGTTGAAACAAAAGGATGTGCAGATAGTTTCTGTCTGCGATGTGTATGAGGACCGCGTCAGTAATACCTTGGAATACCTTAAGGGGAAGGGAATAGATGCTGCTGGGTTTACTAATTATAAAGAGGCGCTGAACATAGATGGTATTGATGCAGCCTATATCTTTTCCGGCTGGGCAGACCATGCGGATATGGCGATTTATGCAATGGAGAGAGGAATCGCTGTTGCCTGTGAAGTTGGCTGTGAGTATAGCATTGAGAATTGCTTTAACCTTGTTAGAACTCAGGAAAGAACAGGCGCTCCTTACATGCTGATGGAGAACTGCTGCTGGGGCAAGAAAGAACTGCTGGCTACTGCGCTTGTCAGGAAGAACAAGTTAGGCACCATTGTTCACTGCAGCGGCGCATACGCCCATGATTTGCGGAATGAAGTGGCCTATGGTTTAACCAACCGCCATTATCGTTTTAGAAATTATCAGCACCGCTGCTGTGAGAATTATCCTACCCATGAACTTGGCCCCATCGCAAAGATTCTGGATATTAACCGGGGTAACCGGATATTATCTGTTTCTTCCTTTGCCACAAAAGCAGTTGGACTTAAGGAGTACATCGCTTCCCGGGAAGATGCTACCGACGAAATGAAGAACACAGACTTTAAGCAGGGTGATATTGTCACCACGGTGTTAACTTGCGCAAACGGTGAGACCATTCTCCTGCGCCTGGATACAACCTTGCCCCGCTCCTATAGCCGGGAACTGATCGTCCGTGGAACGAAAGGTATGTACACACAGGATACCCACAATGTATTTTTGGATGGCGACGAGGAAGAGTGGTCCATGGTCGACCATTTAAAGAAAACGCTTAATAATGCGGAAAATCTTGAAACCGAATATCTCCCTGATATCTGGAAAAGTATTACACAGGAGGAAATCGACGCTGGACACGGCGGTATGGACTGGTTTGCTTACAATGCGTTTTTGGATTGCCTGCAGCAGGGAAAACCCATGCCTGTGGATGTTTATGACGCGGTTACATGGATGGCAATTGGTGCGCTTTCTGAAATATCCATTCAGCAGGGAGGCGCGCCTCAGGCAATGCCGGATTTTACCAATGGCAAATGGTTTACCCGTCCCAGATTGGATGTCTGTGAGTTTTGATATTAGAACTGGCTGTAAGACTCGGGGAATACCTGATCTTGCAGCGAGTTCGTCCCGTTGAATAAACATGGACAAAATAATTGAAAAATGAATCACAGTGCGAAGGATTTCAGGTTGACTTTTTCCTCAAAAATGGATATAATACTGTGGCTAATGTGCTACTGTGGCTCAGTCGGTAGAGCAGCTGATTCGTAATCAGCAGGCCGCCGGTTCAAGTCCGGCCAGTAGCTCCAGAAGAAGCACTTGCATGGGCAGGTGCTTTTTCTCATATCATCTTTCGAGGTGCTGACTATGGGATACAAACAGAATCTGCATACACACACATTCTATTGCGACGGAAAAAGTTCCCCTGAGGAAATGGTTTTGTCTGCCATAGAGCAGGGATATGATTCCATTGGCTTTTCCGGACATTCCTATGTGCCGTCTATGTATGAATACTCTATGAGCGAGGAAAATGCTGCCCTTTATAAGGCAGAAATCTCAAAACTCAAAGAGATTTATAAGGATAAAATTGCCGTGTTCTGCGGGTTGGAGAAGGATTTTCAGACCCAAATTGATCTTTCGGGATTTGATTACATGATTGGCTCTGTGCATTACATGGAAAAAGATGGGGCGGGGTTGTTTATTGACCGGGATGTACCCAGCCTTCTGTTTAACATAAACGAGGTTTTTAACGGTGATGCAATGGGCTATGTGCGTATGTACTTTGATACCGTGGCAAACATGCCGGACTACGGCAACGTAGATATTATTGGACACTTCGATCTGGTATCGAAATTTGCCGAAATGGAAAGCTGTTTTGATATCGAATCCGAGGAATATAAGGCGGCAGGTCTGAATGCAATTCGTGCGCTGGAGGGACGGATTCCTTATTTTGAAGTGAACACCGGCGCAATTACCCGTGGCTACCGTACCGTCCCGTATCCTGACCGGACATTTCTTGATGAATTTAAGAAGTGTGGCTTTGGTGCGGTGCTTACAACGGACTGCCACAATGCCAATATGATAGATGCCGGTTATGATATTGCCAAAAAGTATCTGATCGATGCAGGTTTCAAACATCACTACGTACTTACCACCGACGGGTTTAAGGCAGTGTCGTTGTTTGATTGAATATCAGTAAAAAAGCCACCCTTTTGGGTGGCTTTTGATCCTATATGGATAGAGGATTACTGTGCGTAGGCCAGGAATTTTTCCGCGGCCAATTTGTCATAGCCTTTAATAAAGGAAGCAAGTTCTTCGGCGATCTTCTTAGCGCCGCCGGCAGTATTACTCTCAATGTTTAAAGGAAGCAGGGGGTCGTGGAGAGACAGACGGAGCAGGAACCAGCCGTTTCCGTGGTTCTCATCCAGGTTTACACGAACACCCTCAAAGTTGCTGGGAGCAAGGCTCCAGCCGGGCTGAGTCTGGGCATATGCGGTCAGTTCGTCGATTACCTGCTGGCCATAGGGCTTGAAGTCCTCCAACAGAATATTCATACGGAACTCAATGCTCTCAGCGGGCTCTTCCAGATCGGCAATCAAAGATTCCAGGGTGTAGCCTTCTTTTTTACCACGGGCAAGTTCAATCAAAAGCTTGGTAACCAAATATGCGCCGTCATCCAGAAAATAGTTTTCCTTCAGAGCACCGTGACCGGAGGTCTCAATAGCAAGCTGGCTGTCCTGCCCCAGGTTGTTCAGCCGGATGGACTCATTGATAACATTGCGGTAGCCTCTCTTGAACCGATGATGGATACCACCCTTGGCTTCGATAAACTTCGCAAGACCGGTAGATGTAATGGAGTCGGTGACGATTGTGGTGCCGGGATTCTCCCGGAGCAGAATGGCTGCCAGCATAGCAATGATACGGTTTCTATTCAGTTCGCTGCCATCAGACAGAACCGCGCCGGCGCGGTCAACATCTGTATCGAAGATGATACCAAGATCTGCCTTTGTCTCAGCCACTGCGGACATAATGCTGTGCATAGCATCCTTGTCCTCGGGATTGGGGATATGGTTGGGGAAACTGCCGTCGGGATCCAGGAATCGACTACCGTCAGTAATGGCACCCAGGGGCTTGAGGACCTTGTCCACATAGAAACCGCCTGCGCCGTTGCCGGCATCCACAACAATATGGAAACCTTCAAGAGGCTTATCTTCGCCTGCAGCAGCCCGGATTTTATCCGCGAGAATCTTTGCATAGGTGTCCATAAATTCACCGCTGCAAAGCTGACCAACAGGCAAACCGGTGTGGTCATCACCACCGGCAAAGGCCAGAATCTGCTTAATATCGCCCTTCTCCAGACCACCTTCTGCAGTGAAGAACTTAAAACCGTTGCGGTTGAAGGGGAGGTGGCTTGCGGTAATCATAACGGAACCGTCAAACGCATAACCTTCAGTAACGGTGGACATAAACATTGCAGGTGTGCTTGCCATGCCAAAATCAGTGACATTCAGGCCTTCCTGAACCATAGCCTCACAGATCCAGTCGCAGAGTGCTGGGCCGGACAGACGGGAATCTCTGCCAACTGCCACTCGAAGGTTGTTCTTGCCAGCTTTGTTCTTCAGCCACAGGGCAAAACCTCTGCCGATGTCGGTGCAGGCCTGCTGGGTAAGATTCACGTGCTGACCCTCAATACCTTCCAGTGCAACACCGCGAATGTCGCTGCCGTTTTGAAGCTTAGAATAATCCATTGCTAATATCCTCCTTAAATCAGGTAGATGGTACAAATTACCTGTATATAGTATCACGTTCTAATAAAATAATCAACTGTTTAAGGTGTTGAAATTCTATGCATTAAACTGGTAAACATCAGAATTTACGTTGCTTTTACCGAAGGAATATGTACGCATTACAGCAAACAATATATGGCAAAGTAAAGTAGTTTAGCTATCAAATTTCGTTAATGATTTTTGAGAAAATAGGAATTATTTAGGCAGCGTCAATTCTTTAATAGAGCTCAAAATTAGAAAACAATGGTAAAATTCGGCAAATAATAAGCATAACTAACAAAAAAAGAATTGTAATTTGTATATAAAGGCAATTGAAAAAAATGTAAAACTTTTATATTATAATTGTGTTAGGTGAAGCGGTTTAGGAACTTAACTGTTTCACTGTATTTCCACGTCCGATTGTACACAGTACGATAAATTAATTATTTTGGAGGGTTTTTCATTATGAACGCATATGTAGAACGGGTCATAGAGTACGTTAAAAAACGTCATGGCAATCAGCCTGAGTTCTGCCAGACTGTGGAAGAGGTTCTGTCCTCTGTGTCTCCTATGATTGACAAGCACCCTGAGTACGAAAAGGCAGACCTGCTGACCCGTATGGTGGAGCCTGAACGTATGTTTACATTCCGTGTTGTCTGGACTGATGACAATGGCCAGACCCATACCAACATCGGCTACCGTTGCCAGTTCAACGGTGCCATCGGCCCCTACAAGGGCGGCCTGCGTTTCCAGCCCAATGTTAACGAGTCCGTTATTAAGTTCCTTGGTTTCGAGCAGACCTTTAAGAACAGCCTGACCGGCTTGCCCATGGGTGGCGGCAAGGGCGGCTCCGACTTTGATCCTTCCGGCAAGTCCGACGCTGAGATCATGCGTTTCTGCCAGAGCTACATGACCGCACTGTACCGTTATATCGGACCCGATATCGACGTGCCCGCCGGTGACATGGGTGTTGGCGGCCGTGAGATCGGCTATATGTTCGGCCAGTACCGCCGCTTGAAGGGCGTCTGGGAGAATGGCGTTCTGACGGGTAAGGGCTTCAGCTACGGCGGTTCTCTGACCCGTCCTGAGGCAACCGGCTACGGCGCTGTTTACTACCTGCAGGAAGTGCTGAAGCACGAGGGTGAGACCATTGAAGGCAAGACCATCGCTATCTCCGGCTTCGGCAACGTTGCTTGGGGCATCTGCAAGAAGGCAATGCATCTGGGTGCAAAGGTTGTGACTCTGTCCGGTCCTGACGGCTATATTTACGATCCTGAAGGCGTTTCCTCCTCTGAAGAGAAGGTTAACTACATGCTTGAGATGCGTTCCTCTGGCCGCAACAAGGTGAAGGACTATGCGGATAAGTTTGGCGTAGAATTCTTCCCCGGTGAAAAGCCCTGGGGCGTTAAGGCTGACATCATTATGCCTTCCGCTATGCAGAATGACGTGAACCTGGAGCAGGCAAAGCGTATTGTAGCCAACGGCATTAAGTACTACATCGAAGTAGCTAACATGCCCACTACCAACGACGCTCTGTACTATCTGATGGAGCAGCCCGGTATGATCGTGGCACCTTCCAAGGCAGTTAACGCCGGCGGCGTTGGCGTTTCCGGTCTGGAAATGAGCCAGAACTCCGAGCGTCTGGTATGGACCGCGGAGGAAGTTGACGAACAGCTGCGCAAGATGATGATTAACATCCACAAGGTCAGCGCGGAGGCTGCTGAAGAGTACGGCCTGGGTTACAACCTGGTTGCCGGCGCAAACCTGGCTGGCTTCAAGAAGGTAGCTACAGCTATGATGGAGCAGGGTGTTTTCTGATTCTAATTGTCCATAACAGTAAACCCTCTGTCGAAAGACAGAGGGTTTTATTTTGTAAAGAAAGGGAATTGGTTTATTGACCGCCGGCGGACTCAGAAATAGACTGGAACATAGAATCCCGCATGAAATAGGTCAGAGCATACTCTGCAAATGCTATAGAGAGAAATGCGCCGTCCAGATAGATAATTATTTCAACAATGTTCTGGGGGATATAGGGAAATAAGACCATGGCGATAAGACTGATAAACAGAACCGTGGTGCATACCTTGCCGCTGATCAGCGCGCCTTTCAATATTCTGCCTTTTTTAAACCGGATACTGCCTGCAATTAACTGGAAGGACTCCTTGACTACGAATAAGCCAACAATTTTCCAAAGATCAGGGTAACGGACCGCAAGGCAGATGATTAAAGAAAACTGTGTGGCTTTATCTGCAAGTGGATCCAGCACCTTACCCACAGTTGTGATCAGGTTAAAATGTCTGGCAATTTTTCCGTCAACAAGATCAGTAAGACAGGACACAGCCAAAATAGCCGCTGCGACAAAATGATCCACAGGATCCCTGGCGTTAAGATAAATCGCAACATAGACAGGGATCAGCAGCAATCGGAACAGACTCAGCAGATTGGGCACGGTGAGTATTTCTTTTTTCCAGTCTTTGATGGGCATCTTGATTTTCCTCCCAATGAACATAGGCGCACATACATTATATGTCTTTTTTGGAAATGATTCAAGTTCTTTGTAATAATGTTTAAAGAAATTTAAGAACTAGTATGAGTCATTGTTGGAAAATAATCGGTCATTGTGGTGAACATTTGCTGTGTAATGCCGTACAACATGCTTCCATGTGATTTTATCCAGTTCTCCGGTGATAGGGAGCCCTGCAAGCTCCTGGAATTGGGAAAGGGAGAGGGAAGTAATCTCATCCAGAATCCCGTTGGCTTCCGGCTCTGTGATGGATGTGTTGTCATGGGAAAGCTGAATAAGCATACTTTGCAATAAATATAAGTAGGGGTGAATCTCTCCTTTGCGGTACACTTTTCCGGGATCCATGATAATTTCAATGGGCTCAGCCTTTCCCACCCGGATCAGGGCAGGTTCATACGCAACCACCACAGCATCCCAGGTGTCTTGATCGGCAATACCTGTAGAGCCCAGACCTTCACGGCGCTGAAATGCTGTGACAGCCTGCATGGTAGATGGCCCGTAAATGCCATCAGGCACAACAGTTGGAATCCTGCGGTCATCTTCCGCGATTACCCGGAGCATTGTCTGCAAACTTCTTACCGGCTGGCCTACAAAGGATTCACCTGGCCTCATCTGACCACCTCCTGTCTGACGGGATCCTTAGACCCAATACTGAGGGCTTTGCCAGGGTATTGGGTGAGGGTATTTGTTTTGTTGTATCCATTCTGATTTGTTGAGCCGTTTGTTCCTCTGCGCATATTCATATTGGATACCTGACGGACCTGCTGGCTCTCCGTCTGTGGGAACAATTCGCCGCTGCGCAGTGTAGTATTCTCAATCCCGGAAAACTGGTCATAAATTTCATCCCATGTAGCAGGGTCCACAGTTCCTGTTTCCGGCAGCTGGAATCTGCGTTGTGCGGCAAGTACTGCGGCTCTGGTGTTCTGCCCATAGATCCCGTCCACAGTAAGACGGGGAATTTCCGGGATATAGGCGGAAAGAACCGAGAGCATATACTGTAAATAGCGCACTTTATCGCCGGTATCACCCGGTTGGAGGGCGTTTGGCGCAGACCAGTTGACGGCATAGAATTGCTGACCCTGGCTTCTCAGTTCCGCTAGGGAATTGATAGCAACGTAGATCCGTACAACCTCGTACCAGGTAGCAGGACCCACCACGCCATCCGGTGTAAGTCCGAAAATCTGCTGGAATGCCCGTACGGAGGCCTCCGTACGTGGTCCAAAAATTCCGTCAACAGCCGGGATTTTTGGTATTGCGGGGTAACTTTGGGCAATTCTGTTCAGGGATGTCTGCAGTACCACAACATTGGCGCCGGTGCTTCCGGTTCGAAGGGGTGTACCGGGATAGGAAGACATGATTCCCCGGATAGGAGCGTTGACTACTGTTTCCACATCTCCATAATAACTGCGCAGGATCTGCTGGGAATTATACCCCTGTTGGGCGAGGTTTTGACTGCCCCATTGGCTTAGACCTTCGCATGTGACTGTGGTTCCGTTGCAGAATTTTGCCGCAAGGGGTTCTACAAAACCCGGTCGTCTTAAATAGTCGTTAAACAGCTCATCTACAATTCTGGACACATTTTCAAAGAAATTTCTGCCTTCCACAAAATACTGGTCAATGGCCGTTGAATTGGTAATATCAAAGTCGTACCCTCTGCTGGGGTAAAACTCGGTATATACCCGGTTCAACGCAAAAGACACAATAGCAAGAACGTTTGCCCTGATGGCGCTCTCATCCCATGTTGGATAGATTTCACTGGAAGCGACATTTTTTACATAGTCAGAGAACGATACCGTTACGTTTCTTGCAGGTGAGGACGGCGGTCCCAGATGAACGGTGATATTCTGAGGTACATAGGGAATGACTGTTGGCATAAGTACCTCCTAGAGATTTTGCGGGGGAATCTGGAAGGTTTCTCCTTTAATCCACTGCTGTGGCAGTTCGGAAAGGGGAATAAATTCCAGATTCTGTACAGTAACTGTATCAGGGAATACCTGCACCTGTTCTACGTGGATCTCCTCAAAGTTTTCAATTCTTGCGAACAGATTCACGGAAGTAAAGGGGATAATGCCTGTATTAGGACTCTGACTGGCAGCCAAATCCGGAACGGAAACAGGAAGCGGCTCGTCAAAAAGCCCGCTTCTGTTTGTGAGCCGGAAGGCGATAGCGCTGCCGGATTGGTCAGTGATGGTAACTGCCACATCCTTTAGTGGGATTTGGGCGTAGCTGGTGTACGCATGTACTTGTATGTAGCCGGTTGAAGGCAAGGCGACTCCTCCTTTCGCAATATTCCATTGTATGCGGTTAAAAAGAACATGTGCTATGTCGGCAGTAGAATTCTGGTACAAAAGAAATATACCCAGCATAGAATATAGGGATATTTTTGAAGGGAGTGGGTTGGATTGTGTTCAATTGCGGGCGTTTTAAACATGCCAATGGACGATAAAATCAGCCAAATGCTGCTCGAAACCATGTATAGACGTGGCCCGGATCAAAAAGGAGTATACATGAACAATGGTTGTTGTTTGCTCCATTCAAGATTGTCTATCATTGATCCCGACGGCGGCAGACAACCAATGCAGATACACTGGAGAGGGCATGGTTATGTAATAGTTTATAACGGGGAACTCTACAATGGGGCTGAGGTTCGCCGGGAACTGGAAAAGGAAGGCCATGACTTTTTTACAAGCTGTGACACAGAGGTCGTACTCAGGGCGTATATTCAGTGGAAAGAGCAGTCACTGGATATGTTAAATGGGATTTTTGCCTTTGCTGTATGGGAAATTGACAGGAAAAGACTGTTCTTAGCCCGGGACAGAATCGGTGTAAAACCTCTGTTTTACAGATACCTTAATGAAACGCTCATCTTCGCTTCTGAAATCAAAACCATATTACGGTATCCGGGAGTTGCAGCCCAATTGGACACCTTTGGCGCCGCTCAGATTCTTTTGCTTGGCCCCGGCAGGATACAGGGCAGCGGTGTGCTGAGAAACATTGAGGAAATGAAACCGGGACATTATGGATTCTTTGAAAATGGGAAGCTCACCTTGCACAGGTATTGGCGGTTAGAGGACGCAGAGCACAGGCAAACCTTTGAGGAAACAGCAGAAGAAGTCCGCTTTTTGGTTACCGATTCCATAAAACGCCAGATGGTCTCCGACGTGCCGCTGGGTACATTTCTGTCCGGTGGACTGGATTCCAGCATTATCACAGCAGTCTGTGCCGGAGAAATGGCAGGGAAGGGGAGCAGGCTTGATACGTTTTCTGTAGATTACCGGGATAATGACAGGTACTTTGTACCGGGGAAGTTCCAGCCAAACTCCGACGGTGCCTATATAGACATTATGAAAAATACTCTGCAAACTAAGCATCACAGAACAGTACTGTCACCGGACGATTTGGTTAACGCATTGGAACAGGCCACGCTGGCAAGAGATTTGCCCGGTATGGCAGATGTGGATATTTCCCTGCTTTGCTTTTGTAAGGAGATACGAGAGTGTGTAAAGGTTGCTCTATCCGGTGAGTGCGCCGATGAGATATTTGGGGGATACCCATGGTACAGGGACCCTGATGTGCGTTCTTTAGCCGGTTTCCCGTGGGCGCAGAACACAAAATACAGGGCATCGTTTTTACAGGAGGATATCGCAAAGCAGCTGGATCCGGAGAGCTTTGTAATGGATCTGTATCAGCAAACTGTGAGTGAATCTGATATTCTCCCGGGCACAGACCCGGAGAATACCAGAATCAAACAAATGGTGAATCTGAACTTCAACTGGTTCATGCAGACACTCCTGGACAGAAAAGACAGGATGAGTATGTATCACAGCCTAGAAGTCCGTGTGCCATTTTGTGACCACAGGATTGCCCAATACATGTATGCTGTGCCATGGGAGTATAAGGAGTATAACGGAATGGAAAAGGGACTTCTGAGATATGCTATGCGGGATTTGTTGCCCCACGAAGTCCTGTGGAGGAAGAAGAGCCCCTATCCCAAAACCTTTGACCCCAGATACTTAGAAATTGTAAGTGACCGTTTGCGGGAAATAATAGATGATAGCAACGCCCCGATACACAGCCTGATCAAAGCTGATACACTTAAGAATCTTTTGCACGCGGAATACACTTGGCCATGGTACGGTCAGCTGATGAAACTGCCCCAGACCATTGCGTTTATGCTCCAGATAGATTTCTGGCTGAGGGAATATTCCGTGGAGATTTGCTGGTAAATTCCAGATTTTACCTATCAAAATCCCCCTTTGAACAGGGGGGATTATTTTGGCGGAATTACAGTTGTTAAAATTAACAAAAGACCTGTTGTTAAAGTCCAAAATTTGAAATAATCTATAATCTTTTCCTGAAACAGTTGTATTTTAATTCAGAAAGTGGTAGTATAACAAAAACATTTGTACGTGGCACAAAGACGTTGTGTCACAAAGAGGGTGAGTGGTAATGAAATACGTGATCGTACTGGCTGATGGTATGGCGGATGTCCCGATTGCCCAGCTGGGAGGGAAAACGCCCCTTGAGTATGCCCACACTCCTGTAATGGACTATTTGGCAGCCCATGGCAGGGTTGGGACTGTGCGTACCGTACCTGCCGGTATGAAGCCTGGAAGCGATGTTGCCAACCTGTCTGTTATGGGTTATGATCCTGCCAAGTGTTACTCAGGGCGATCACCCCTGGAAGCCCTCAGTGTTGGCGTCGCCATGAAGGATACAGACGTGATTTACCGCTGCAATCTTGTAACCCTTTCCGATGACGGCGTGTACGAAGATAAAGTGCTGATTGATCACAGCTCCGGTGAAATTTCCACAGAGGATGCGGATATCCTTATGGATGCCGTCAGAGAAGCCTTTGACTGTGAACAATTTAAATTCTATACCGGTACCAGCTACCGGCATATTACGGTTTGGGACAAAGGCAAGGAACTGGATCTGGAGCCGCCCCACGATCATTTGGGACAAAAGACCGGGCCAAACATGCCCACAAATGAGCTGCTGCGGGATATGATGAAACGCAGCTTCAACATCCTGAACAACCATCCGCTGAATATACAGCGTGCCGCTGAAGGAAAAAACAAAGCCAATTCCCTTTGGTTCTGGGGTGCCGGCACAAAGCCTGCTCTTCAGAATTTCCGTGAAAAGACCCAATTGCATGGTTCTGTGATCTCCGCCGTGGATCTTTTGAAGGGAATTGCGGTGGGAGCTGGAATGGATGTGCTCCATGTTCCCGGTGCCACAGGTTCACTGGAGACCAATTATCTGGGTAAGGCGCAGGCCGCGCTGAAGTCACTTTTGGAGGACGGTGCTGACTTTACCTTTATCCACGTAGAAGCACCCGATGAAATGGGTCACCAGGGAAGAATTATGGATAAGGTTAAGTCTATTGAGGAGATCGACAGCAAGATTGTCTCCGTGATTAAAAAAGGTCTTGATACTGCCGGTTGTGGGTATAGGATTATGGTTCTGCCGGATCACCCTACCCCCATTTACTGCCGTACCCATACCTGTGATCCAGTGCCTTATGTAATATACGACAGTACAAATACACAAACAAATCCCTATGCGTTCACCGAGCATGACGCTGAGAAAGCCGGCGTTTACGAACCGGCAGGTCATAACTTGGTGCAAATGCTGATTGGGTAAGGAGGAAATTATTATGTCTAGAATTTATAACTTTTCCGCAGGTCCCGCAGTTCTCCCTGAGGAGGTTTTGCAGGAGGCAGCAGCTGAAATGATGGATTACCGTGGAACCGGTATGTCCGTTATGGAAATGAGCCACCGTTCCAAGGCTTATCAGGCTATCATCGACGAGGCGGAAGCCGATCTGCGTGAGCTTATGCAGATTCCCGATAACTACAAGGTTCTGTTCCTGCAGGGCGGCGCTTCCCAGCAGTTTGCAATGATTCCCATGAATCTGATGAAAAATGGTGTAGCCGATTATATTATTACCGGACAGTGGGCAAAGAAGGCCTACGAGGAGGGTAAGAAATACGGCAAGGCCAACGCAGTTGCATCTTCTGCCGATAAGACTTTCTCTTACATCCCTGATTGCAGCGATCTTCCCATCAGTGAAGACGCGGATTATGTCTATATTTGCGAAAACAATACCATCTACGGTACAAAGTTCTGGAATCTGCCTAACACCAAGGGCAAGATCCTGATTTCTGATGTATCCTCCTGCTTCCTTTCTGAGCCTGTGGATGTGAGCAAATATGGTATGATCTATGGCGGCGTTCAGAAGAATATCGGCCCTGCCGGTGTTGTGATTGCCATTATCAGAGAGGATCTGATCCGTTCCGATGTTGCGGATACTGTTCCCACCATGCTGCGTTATGATATCCATGTTAAGAACGGTTCCATGTACAATACACCTCCAGCCTACGGTATTTATATCTGCGGTAAGGTGTTTAAGTGGCTGAAAAAAATGGGCGGCCTGGAGGCAATGAAGGTACACAACCAGAAGAAGGCAGCGATCCTCTACGATTTCCTTGACCGGAGCAAGCTGTTCAAGGGCACTGTTGTGAAGGAAGACCGCTCCCTGATGAACGTTCCTTTTGTTACCGGCAATGAGGAAATGGACGCCAAGTTTGTGAAGGAAGCCACTGCTGCCGGCTTTGCCAACCTGAAGGGTCACCGCTCTGTTGGCGGTATGCGGGCAAGTATCTACAACGCCATGCCCTTGGAAGGTGTTGAGAAGCTGGTAGCCTTTATGGAGCAGTTTGAAAAAGATAATACCTGATATAACCGGTTGTGAGAAGAGGTATACATATGTTTAACGTACATTATTTAAATCCCATTTCCCCCAAGGGCACCGCTCTGTGGACGGATAACTATCAGAAGACCGATGATGCCCAGCAGGCGCAGGCCATCATGGTCAGAAGCGCTGCCATGCATGACATGGAATTTTCCGATGATCTGCTTGCTGTAGCCCGTGCAGGCGCAGGTGTGAATAATATCCCCCTTGACCGCTGTGCGGAAAATGGCATTGTGGTATTCAACACCCCCGGTGCCAATGCAAATGGTGTTGTAGAGCTTGCACTGTGCGGCATGCTGCTGGGCAGCCGTGATGTTGTTGGCGGTATTAACTGGGTGCAGAGCATTAAGAATGAAACGGACATCGCAAAGAAGGTAGAGAAGGGAAAGTCCAAATTTGCCGGACATGAGATTGCTGGCAAGACGTTGGGTGTTATCGGCCTGGGTGCCATCGGCGGACCTCTTGCCAATGCGGCAATCAAGCTGGGCATGCAGGTTTACGGCTGTGACCCCTACATTTCCATTGACGCGGCATGGCATCTTGACAGCGGTATTGTCCCCGCAAAGACCCGGGAGGATGTTTATGCCCAGTGTGATATCATTACCCTCCATGTTCCTCTGCTGGACAGCACCAGAAAGATGATCAATGCCGAAGCCATCTCCAAGATGAAAGATGGCGTCATCATTCTGAATTTTGCCCGGGATTCTCTGGTGGACGATGACGCAATGGAAGCCGCTCTGAAGTCCGGCAAGGTTAAGCGCTACATTACAGACTTCCCCAACGACAGAACCGCAAGCATGGAAGGCGTGGTTGCCATTCCACACTTGGGCGCATCCACCGAGGAATCTGAGGATAACTGTGCAAAAATGGCTGTGCGCCAGATGATGAATTATCTGGAAAACGGCAATATTGTGAACTCTGTTAACTTCCCCAACTGCGATATGGGCATCTGCTCCAAGGCTGCCAGAGTGGCTGTTTTGCACAAGAATATCCCCAATTCCATCACCCAGTTCACCGGCGCGTTTGCGGCGGAGGGTATTAACATTTCGGATATGCTTAACCGCAGTAAGGGTGAGTACGCCTATACAATGCTGGATCTTGACCATACACCTTCTCAGGATGCCATTGAAAAGATTAAGAGCATCAATGGTGTTTTGAGAGTGAGAGTCATTAAGTAATTTTCTGAATAAAAAACGTATCAGCTGCCTTAGGCAGCTGATACGTTTTTTATAGTATTCATTATTTCCCCAGCTCTGTATTGCGCTGATAGGCGGCTTTCACACAATCCATTACAGCACCGCGGAAACCACGCTGTTCCAGAACGTTTACACCCGCGATGGTGCTGCCTCCAGGGGAGCAAACTGCGTCCTTCAGCACACCGGGGTGAAGCCCCGTTTCAAGGAGCATCTTACCGGCCCCCATAAGAGCGGCGGCGGCATATTCCATAGCCTTTGCTCTGGGAACGCCGCAGGCTACCGCACCGTCTGCCAATGCTTCCGCGAACATGTACATATAGGCAGGAGCGCAGCCAGATACCACACCGGCAGAATCAATGAGTTTTTCCTCAACTTTATCAAACCGACCAGCGTATTCCATATCCGACAAGAACTGCCGCAGTTGGGATTCCTGTACAAGTGCGTTGCAGCAATATAGAGTCATGCCCATTTCTACCGAAACCGGTGTGTTGGGCATAATGCGGATGATGGGCAGGGTAGTACCCACCATTTTTTCCAGACTTGCGATTTCAATGCCCGCCGCCATAGTAATAACCAGAGGTTTATTCTCCATAAGAATGTCACGAACCGGTTCTAAGGCGGCTGCCATCATCTGGGGCTTTACGCCAAGAACCACAGCGTCGCACTTTGCGACACTCATGGCATCGGTATAGGTGATACCAAGCTCCTGGGCAAGGGCTTTTGCTTTTCCGGAGCGGTCAGTAATCAAAATATCCTTATTTTTGCGGGAAATTGCTTTGGCAATGGCACCACCCATATTGCCGCAGCCTAAAAAACCGTATTTCATACCTTTCCTCCTTAGCGGATATGCCCGTTACCACGGATGACATACTTATAGCTTGTCAACTCTTCAAGACCCATGGGACCCCGGGCGTGGAGTTTCTGGGTGGAAATTCCCATCTCGCAGCCAAGACCAAATTCGCCACCGTCTGTAAAACGTGTGGATGCGTTCACATAGACAGCCGCACTGTCAACACAGCTGGTAAAACAGGCAATTGCGGACTCATCGCTTGCGACGATAGCTTCACTGTGACCAGTGGAGTGGGCGGCGATATGCTCCACAGCAGCCTGAACATTTTCCACACACTTGACGGCCATGATGTAATCCAAAAATTCTGTGTCATAGTCCCGCTCACCGGCTGCTTCTCCGGGGATAATGGATTGGGCAAAGCTGTCCAGCTTCAGTGTCACAGGCTGCTGGCGCTCCAGCACCAGCTTTTGGTGGAGCATTGGAAGCAGTTGGGGAGCGACAGCTTTGTCCACCAGCAGCACCTCCATGGCATTGCAGACACTGGGACGGCTGGTTTTGGCATTTTCAATAATTTTGCATGCCATGTCAAGGTCGGCGCTTTTATTGACGTATACGTGGCAAATGCCGGTGCCTGTTGCGATACAGGGAACGGTGGCATTCTGGATGCAGGCATTAATCAGTCCCGCGCCGCCTCTGGGGATCAGCAGATCTACAAAACCGTTTGCTTTCATCAGTTTTGTGGCACTGTCCCGGGAGGTGTCCTGAACCAAATTCACTGCATACGGTGTAATACCTACAGACTCTAGACCTAAGCGAAGGGCATCCACAATGGCGTTAGCGGAACGGAAAGCCTCCTTGCCGCCACGCAGGATACATACATTGCCGCTTTTAAGAGCAAGTGCCGCTGCATCACTGGTCACATTGGGCCGGCTCTCATAGATAATGGCGATAACACCAACAGGTACAGAAACCTTGTCAATTTTCAGACCATCGGATCTTGTGGATGAGTTTAGCAGTTTTCCAACAGGGTCGGGGAGGGCAGCAACGTCCAGTATGCCCTGGGCCATGCCTGCGATACGGTCTTTTGTCAGACGCAGCCGATCCAGCATGACACTGGAGATGCTGTGGCTGGCGTTTTCCATATCCTGAGCATTTGCCAGCAGAATTTTGTCACTGGATGCTATCAGGGCGTCCGCCATGGCTTTCAGTGCGCCGTTTTTTTCCTCGGTGGTCAGCTGGGCAATTATTAGTTTCGCGTTCTTAGCATTTGTAAGTAATTTATCCATAGCATTTCTCAGTAAAAGTTGTACCCACAGGTTCGTTTTCCAATATTGCGTACAGGTTTTCCGGCTTGTTGCCGTTGGTGATAATCATTTCGCAGCCGCAGGACATGCAAATTTCCGCGGCCTGTAGCTTTGTCATCATACCGCCGGTACCTAAGTTGCCGGCACTTGCGCCTGCAAGGGCATAGACGGATTCGTCCAGATTGTTGATAACAGAAATCAACTTGGCGTTTGGATCGTTATGGGGATCGGCTGTGTACAGTCCGTCAATGTCGGATAGCAAAATCAGCTTCTCCGCTTTTACGCTTTCTGCAACAATGGCGGCAAGAGTGTCATTGTCACCTATTACGATCTCGTTGGTTGCCACGGTGTCATTTTCATTAATAATGGGAATGGCATCCAGTTCTAAAAGTCTTGAGAGCGTGTTGCTGAAATTCTGGTGTCTTGTGTCATTTTTGATATCATCGCCGGTGATTAGAAGCTGGCCTACTGTGTGATTATACTCACTGAACAGCTTGTCGTATGTATACATGAGTTCACATTGACCAACCGCGGCAGCAGCCTGTTTTGTGGGCATATCCGACGGCCGGGAACGAAGCCCAAGCTTACCAATGCCCATACCGATTGCGCCGGAAGAAACCAAAATCACCTGATTGCCGGCATTTTTGATATCACTTACAATCTTGCAAATATTTTCTACACGGCGGATATTCAAGTGTCCTGTGTTGTGGGCCAAGGTGCTTGTCCCGATCTTGATTACGATGCGCATATACACTCCCCCAATCTAACACCCCTATTATAACCTGTGTTTATTAAGAAATATATAGGTATTTTTCACGTTTTTTGTGTGTATTTTGTTGGTTGTTTAGCACAGTTGTAGAAAAAACTGACAAGCTATTGACTTTAGTACGATAAAGTGATAAAACTAATATAAATTTTGTGAGGGGTGGTATGTATGGCTTTGCGGAAAAATGCGGATAAGGATTTTCTGTTTGAAGCGATTCTGTCGCTGAAAACGCTGGATGAGTGCTACCTGTTTTTTGAAGATGTATGTACCATTAAGGAACTCCAGGCCATGGCCCAGAGAATGCTTGTGGCAAAACAGCTCAATCAAAATAAGAATTACAACCAGGTTTATGAGGATACCGGTGTAAGCTCCGCTACCATTTGCAGGGTGAATAAATGCTTGCAGTATGGAAGTGGCGGGTATAAGATTGCTCTTGACCGGTTGGAAAAGATGGAGGATATGCAGCAATGACGGATATTCTGAAAAAGGAAGAGCGGGTGAGTTTTGATCTGCGCCGTCTGTATTCCCAGCACGGCTACCAGCGCTTTAGGATGGCCCGGTTTGAAGAATATGACCTGTATGTCCGTAATAAGGATTTTCTGGTGTCCGATCAAGTCATTACCTTTTCTGACCGCTCCGGAAAACTGCTGGCATTAAAGCCGGACGTGACACTGTCCATTATTAAGAATGTGCAGGATATCCCCCGGAATGTACAGAAGCTTTATTACCATGAAAATGTTTACAGGACGGATAAGAGCTCTCACAATTACAAGGAGATTATGCAAATCGGTCTTGAGTGTGTTGGTGACCTGACTGCTTTGGAAACCGCTGAGGTGGTGCTCCTGGCCGCCGAGAGCATGACACTGATGGAAAGACCCTTTGTCCTCGACCTTTCTCATATGGGCCTGCTTTCCGCGGTTCTCGAGGATTGCGGGGTGGGGAAGGAACACCGCATCACTGCGATGACGCTGCTGCATCAGAAAAATACCCATCAAATGGTGGCTCTCTGTGAAAATGCTGGCTGCTGCCGGGAGGGTACGCTTCTGCTGAGTACCCTTACCACACTCTCTGGAAAACCTGCTCAGGTGCTGCCCGCGGTGAAGAAACTGCTGTTTACGGAAAGGCAGAATAGTCTGCTCAGTGAACTGGAACAGGTGTGCCTAATACTGGAGAGTCAGGGATTTCTTGATAATATCAATATTGATTTTTCCGCCGGCAGTCAAATGAAGTATTACAGCGGTATCGTTTTCTGCGGTTATTTGCAGGGGATTCCAAACGTTGTGCTTTCCGGTGGTCAATATGACGCACTTCTTAAGAAAATGCGAAAGAGCAGCAAGGCAATCGGTTTTGCCATTTACTTGGATTTGCTTCAGCGGACACAGGAACAGAGCAATGAGTACGATGTAGATACGGTGCTGCTGTACGATGAAAACAGCGATCCCGCCGCAGTTCTGAAAATTGCCGCGGAATTGAGAAAGGACACATCTGTACTTATCGCGGCGACCAAGCCGGATGGCGTTAACTTTAGATGTTTGATGGAAATTAAGGATGGGGAGGCGGTACTGGTTGAAAAATATGGTTAATGTGGCCCTTCCTAAGGGGAGATTGGGAGAAAAGGTCTATGGCCTGATGAAAAATGCCGGCTACTCCTGTCCGGAACTGGAGGCCGGAGGCAGAAAGCTAATTTTTGAAAACCCGGAAAAAGGTGTACGCTATTTTTGGGTGAAGCCTTCGGACGTTGCGATCTATGTTGAGCGTGGCGCAGCGGATATTGGTGTGGTGGGTAAAGACATCCTTCTGGAATACGAACCGGATGTTTACGAGCTCTTGGATTTGAATATTGGTAAATGTTCCATGGCAGTTGCCGGAAGGGCTGGCTTCCGTGAGAAGAACGACCATACCCTTCGTGTAGCCACGAAATTTCCCAATATTGCAATGTCCTACTATAACAGCAAGTGCCGGGATATCGATATTATCCATTTGAACGGTTCTATTGAACTGGCGCCGATCTTGGATCTTTCAGATGTGATTGTGGACATTGTGGAGACAGGTACCACACTGAAGGAAAATAATTTGCATGTGCTGGAGAAAATTGTTCCCATCAGCGCAAGGCTGATTTGTAACATTTCGGCAATGAAATTTAAATCGGAGACGATCAACGCGATCCGCTCCAGTCTTGAAACGCAAGTGAGGCAATCAATATGATTCCAATTTTAAAGTTTGGTCAGGTAAGTAATGAGGAAGTATTTGCCCGTATCAATCCCACCGCAAACGTGACAGAGGCGGTTTCCACTATCATTACGGATGTCCGGCAGCGGGGTGATGAAGCGCTTCGTGAATATACCAAGAAGTTTGACGGTGCGGATTTAGCGAATTTGGAAGTATCCTCTCAGGAATTGGAGGATGCGGTGGCTGCTGTGGAGCCGGAGTTTCTGGATATCATCCGCCGGGCTGCGGACAATATCCGGCAGTTCCACTCCAAACAGGTTCGCAACAGTTTTGTCTGTGAACGAAACGGTGTAATCCTCGGGCAGAAGGTAACCCCGATTGAAAAGGTGGGTATCTACGTTCCCGGTGGTACAGCGGCATATCCGTCCACTGTGCTGATGGATTCCATACCCGCCAAGATCGCCGGCTGCAGCGAGATTGTCATGGTTACCCCTCCGGGTAAGGACGGAAGAATTCCCAACGCCATTCTGGCTGCGGCTAAAATCGCCGGAATTGACAGAATTTTTAAGATGGGCGGAGCGCAGGCTGTTGCCGCACTGGCCTATGGAACGCAGTCTGTGCCCAAGGTGGATAAGATAGTTGGCCCGGGCAATGCCTTTGTTGCTGAGGCAAAGCGGCAGGTCTTTGGCATGGTTGCCATCGACATGATCGCGGGCCCAAGCGAGATTTTGGTGATTGCCGATGGCAAAAGTGACCCGTCCCATGTGGCGGCGGACTTGCTCAGTCAGGCGGAACATGACAAGCTGGCCAGCGCGGTTCTTGTCACCGACAGCGAAACACTTGCCCTTGCGGTGCAGCAGCAGATTGAACTACAGCTGACCCAGCTGCCGAGACAGGAAATTGCCAGAGCATCCATTGA
The DNA here is from genome assembly GCA_045538415.1 of Faecousia sp. Lineage (GTDB taxonomy): Bacteria > Bacillota > Clostridia > Oscillospirales > Oscillospiraceae > Faecousia. The sequence goes on from JAZSRI010000093.1 coordinate 25,840, forward strand.
TAATAACGGCAAGATCATCGTCACAGATGACCTGTATAAGGCCATTGATGTATCCAACGAGATTGCCCCGGAGCACCTGGAACTATTGGTGGACAATCCCTTTGATTATCTGGACAGGGTCAAAAACGCAGGTTCTGTTTTCATGGGAAGATACTGTCCGGAGTCCTTGGGCGATTATTACGCAGGACCGAATCACACACTGCCTACCAGCGGAGCCGCCCGTTTTTCAAGCCCCTTGTCTGTAGATGATTTTGTAAAGAAAAGTCAGTTTACCTACTATACAAAAGCCGCTTTTGCCCAATGTGCGGAAGATGTTGCTTATTTTGCGGCGCAGGAGGGCTTGGATGCCCATGGAAAGAGCGCTATGATACGAATTGAGGAGATAGAATGAGTCAGTTTTTGAAGGCTGAATATGCGGCTCTGGAGGCTTATGTTCCGGGAGAACAGCCCAGAGATATGCAGTATATAAAACTCAATACCAATGAATCCCCGTATCCTCCCGCACCTGAGGTTTGCAAGCTTTTAGATCAGAAAGAATGCGCCCTTTTGCGCCTGTACTCCGACCCCACCTGCAAGGTGCTTAAGGAGAAATTGGCAGGACTGTATCAGGTTGGCACGGAAAATATCTTTTTAGCCAACGGTTCTGATGACCTGCTGAACTTTGCCTTTATGGCATACGGCCACAAAGGAGCAGCCTTTGCGGATATTACCTATGGTTTTTATCCTGTGTTTGCGCAGCTTCATGGCATCAGCTGCCAAATACTGCCGCTGAAAGAGGACTTCTCTCTGGATTACAAGGATTACTGCAATCTGGATAAGCTGATTGTCATTGCCAATCCCAATGCCCCCACCGGAATGGAGATCCCTGTTTGGCAGATTGAGGAGATTCTCAAATCCAATCCGGATAGCGTTGTTGTGATTGATGAAGCCTATGTGGATTTCGGCGGAACAAGCTGTTACCGGCTGATTGACAGCTACCGTAACCTGATGGTTACAAGAACCTTCTCAAAATCCAGATCTATGGCAGGCGCAAGACTTGGCTACGCCATTGCCCCGGCAGAGATTGTTGAAGATTTGGAAAAACTGAAGTATTCCACCAATCCTTACAATGTGAACCGGATGACCATGAAATTGGGTGAGGCAACGGTTGACGCTGAGCCGTATTATCAGGAAAAATGCGGACAGATTGTTGAGGCCAGAGAGTACACTGCCCAGAAGCTTTGCGCCTCCGGTTTTCAGGTCTTACCCAGTAAGGCAAATTTCCTGTTTGCGAAAGCGCCCTTTATGGATGGCGCTGAGCTGTATCAGCAGCTAAAAAAGCGGGGTGTGCTGGTACGCCATTTCACAAAGCCCCGGATATCCTCCTTTGTCCGCGTTACCATCGGCACAATGGAACAGATGGAAACATTTCTGAAAGTGATTGATCAAATTCGCATGGAGGCGGAGTTATGAGAACATCAAAAATTCAGCGTAAAACAGCAGAGACAGATATTATGGTTCAGCTGAATCTGGACGGAAGCGGTGTGTGTTCCGTGTCAACCGGGTGCGGCTTTATGGATCATATGCTCACCCTTTTTGCATCCCACGGCAAATTTGATTTGCTTTTGACCTGCAGCGGCGATACCAATGTGGATGACCACCACACGGTGGAGGATATCGGTATCTGTCTCGGTTTGGCTTTTACTCAGGCCCTTGGTGATAAGCGTGGTATCTGCCGCTACGGCAGTTTCCTGCTGCCTATGGATGAGGCGCTGATCCAGACTGCCTGCGATATCAGCGGCAGAAGCTATTTAAACTATGGACTGACCATTCCAACCCAAAAGATTGGAACCTTTGATACAGAACTTGTGGAGGAGTTTTTCCAGGGATTTGTAAGGCACTGTCCCATGAGCCTGCACGTCCTCCAGCTTGCCGGTAAAAATTCCCACCATATTGTTGAGGGCTGCTTTAAGTCGGTTGCCCGGTGTTTAAGGGCAGCTGTTTCTATCGACAATAAGTTCTTCGACCAAATTCCCTCAACAAAAGGAGTTCTGTAATGATCGGCATTATTGACTATGGTGTCGGAAACCTGTTTTCCCTGCAGTCATCCCTGAAAGCAATTGGGCAGGATGTGATCGTCTCCGGTGACAGGGAAGTCCTGCAAAAGGCTGATAAACTGATTTTACCGGGTGTGGGCGCGTTTGCCGATGCGGTTAGAAAGCTCCGGGATTCCGGACTTGACCGTTTGGTGTATGACAAGGTGTCCGATGGGACTCCTCTGTTGGGCATTTGTCTTGGAATGCAGATGCTCTTTGAAAGGAGCTTAGAATACGGTGAGCACCGTGGCCTGGGGCTGCTGAATGGACAAGTAGTTCCTATGCAGGGAAAGATTCCAAAGCAGTTGAAAATTCCCCATATGGGCTGGAATCAGTTGCAAATTACAAATCCCCAGAGTAAACTGTTTAAATACACTTCTCCCGGCGAGTTCGTGTATTTCGTACATTCTTATTTCGCTGACCGCTGCGAAGACTCTCTTGCTGCTGTGACGGATTACGGAATCCCTATGACCGCAGCTGTGGAGAAAGGGAATGTCTTTGGCTGCCAATTCCATCCGGAAAAGAGCGGGGAAGTGGGTCTCGGCATTCTCAGAGCTTTCTGTGACCTTTAAGGAGATAGGTTATGTTTTTGTATCCTGCAATTGATTTATATGAATCCAAGGCAGTTCGGCTGTACAAAGGTGACTACAACCAGATGACGGTGTACAGCAACCAGCCGGCGGAGGTTGCCAAATCCTTTGAACTGTGCGGCGCGAAGCGGCTTCACCTTGTGGATCTTGAGGGCGCCCGTGACGGCGTTACCTCCAATCTGCCTGTAATAGAAGCCATTCTAAACCGCACCAATATGTTCACACAGGTTGGTGGTGGTATCCGCAGTATGGAAACCGCCCAGCGCTACCTTTCTCTGGGGGTTGACCGTGTGATTTTGGGTACTGCCGCGGTGAACGACGAAGGTTTTTTGAAACAGGCACTGGACCGGTACGGTGAAAAAATCGCGGTGGGTGTTGATCTGAAGGATGGGTGTGTAGCCATTCGTGGGTGGACGGAAAAATCCAATATCTCAGCGGATGAGTTTTTTGAGAAAATGCAGGCATTGGGCGTTGCAACCATTATCTGCACAGATATTTCTAAGGATGGAGCCATGCTCGGTACCAACAGGGAGCTTTATCGGGAGCTTTCTCAAAAATTCTCTATTGACCTAATCGCTTCCGGCGGTGTTTCTTCCCTTGAGGACATTGCGGCGCTGAAAGTAATGGGCCTTCACGGCGCAATTGTTGGAAAAGCTTATTATACCGGTGCGATTGAATTAACCCAGGCACTGGAGGTGGCCAGATGATCACCAAACGAATTATACCATGCTTGGACGTGAAAAACGGAAGAGTGGTCAAAGGAACGAATTTTCAAGGCCTTCAGGATGTATCTTCTCCTGTGGAGCTCGCCCGGTACTACAGTGAAAACGGCGCGGATGAGCTGGTTTTTTATGATATCACAGCATCCAGCGACGGCAGAAAGCTCTTTACTGAGGTTCTGACAGAAGTAGCAAGCCAGATTTTCATCCCCCTTACCGTGGGTGGGGGAATCAACACAGTGGAGGATTTTGACCGTGTTTTGAAGTGCGGCGCGGACAAAGTCAGCGTAAACTCCGGTGCCATTGCAAACCCGGATTTGATTACCCAAGCGGCTAAAAAGTATGGCAATCAATGCGTGGTTATTTCCGCGGATGTGAAACGTGTGGACGGACAGTTTCGTGTATTTTCCAAAGGCGGCCGGGTAGACACCGGAATGGAGGCTGTCAGCTGGATTGCATCCTGTGTGCGGCTTGGTGCCGGTGAGGTGGTCCTCAATTCCATCGATACGGACGGTGTCAAGGGCGGATTTGACCTGGAAATGCTGGAAAAAGTCTGTGACGTGGTGGATGTTCCTGTTATCGCATCCGGGGGTGCCGGCTGTGCCGAGGATTTTGTGAAATTATTCCACAGCCTTGCGAAAGTAGACGCGGGACTGGCTGCTTCCATTTTTCACTTTGGCCAAGTGGGGATTCCGGATTTGAAACGTCTTTTGCAAAGCGAAAATATTCCTGTGAGGTTATAATTATGTTTGATATTAACACATTAAGATTTGATGACAAAGGCTTGATCCCTGCCATTGTTGTGGATGATGAGAACGGAAATGTTTTGACCCTTGCCTACATGAACCGGGAAAGCCTGCAGATTTCTCTGGAAAAGAAACTCACATGCTTTTACTCCCGCTCCCGCAATGAACTTTGGCTGAAAGGTGAAACCAGCGGAAATTATCAGCATATTGTATCCATTACCGCGGACTGTGACAAGGATGCCCTTGTGGTGCGGGTAAAGAAGGATGGTCCGGCTTGCCATCTTGGTACGGACTCCTGCTTTACCAATCCTGTATATGGTCAAAGTGAGCCCCGTTTTGAACTGGAGTCCCTTTACGATCTTCTCCTGGATCGGAAAGAAAAACTGCCGGAGGGGTCGTATACAACCTATCTGTTCCAAAAGGGTCTTGATAAGATTCTCAAAAAGGTAGGCGAGGAAACTACAGAGGTAATTATTGCCGCAAAGGCTGAGGATCAGGCAGAGACCATCTATGAAATTGCCGACCTTACCTATCATTTGCTTGTTCTGATGGTTCAGTCCGGGATCTCCGTTGACCAGATCAGAAATGAACTTGCGGGCCGCCATGTGATTGACCACAAGGTGAAACAGGAGAAAATGACATAATTGTCCTGCAAAATTCGGACAGATTGTGCCTTATGTTACTTTTTTCTTCTCCTATGGTGGAAGAATGTTTAAATTTTCGTCGTTTTTCCCACATGAAAAGCGACACATCCAATGATATAATTATATTATAACTGGTTTCAATTTTTAATGGAGAGGAGGAGATGGCAGGTGTTTACGTCTGGGCAGAAAGTTGTGTACGGGATCCACGGAGTATGCGTAATTATTGACCGTGAAATCCGTTCCATCAACCACAAAAAGGTGGAGTACTATGTATTGGCACCCACAACCCAGCCCAGTGCCCGGTTCTATGTGCCCACGCAGAATGAAATTGCTGTTGCCAAGCTTCGTCCTCTGCTCTCCCGTGAAGATTTGCATGATTTGATATCTTCTTCCGAAACCATAAGAGATATCTGGATTCCGGATGAAAACCGCAGAAAGCAGCGTTATCATGAGCTAATTAACAGCGGTGACCGTGCGGCGTTGATTGCTATGGTCAAGTCATTGCTGGTTCACAAAGAACAGCAGCTTTCCAGCGGACGCAAATTTCACCTGTGTGATGAAAATTTCCTCCGTGACGCCCAGAAACTGCTGAGCGCTGAATTTGCTGTGGTGCTTGGTATTGAACAGGAGCAAGTGGGTAATTACATACAAGAGAGAATAAACAATAAAAGTGCTGTGTAACAGCACTTTTATTTATAGCAAATTTTTTCGTGATCCAACAGCCATTTCTTCCTGACAAGGCCCCATGCGTATCCTGTCAGCTTTCCGCCTTTGCCCAGAACTCTGTGACAGGGGATTACAAGACTGATGGGATTAGCACCCACAGCTTGCCCGATGGCTTGGGCAGACATCTTCCCCTTATCCGCAAACTCCTTTGCCAGTTGACCGTAGGTGACAGACACCCCGTAAGGAATCTGCAGCAGTCTTAACCAGACTCTCTTTTGAAAATATGTACCGTTCAGCACCAGAGGCAGTAAATTTGCCTCTGGTTTTTTGCCAGCGAAATAGCAATCCAGCCAATCCACGGCTGATACCAACGGAGGGGTTTCAGTTTGCCGGACTGGTATATTTTCAGTACTGGGACATATACCTGTGATTCCCTCTGATGTTGCGGTAATCTTTAATGTGCCAATAGGGGATTCATAATACAAAACAGAACTCATACATCATTCTCCATTCTGAATTGCTGTGTCCTTATAAGGGGATAACAGACGAGAGCTTTCCCATCCAGATCATGACTGTTTAATCGGATGCCTGTTATTTGGTTATTTTCGTAGGTGGTGTAGTAATAGATGCCCTTTTCTGTGTTGCAGCAGCTGGTGTAGACCGTCTTTACATATTCATTGCCGGACATCACACACCCTTGGGTTACGCTGACAGAGGCCATAATATGAAAAAACTGGCTGACACTGGCAGACGCAGAGTCCTTGCATACAGAAAGGTGTTTAAGAAAGAAAGCTCTGATAAACCGGGATTTTGAAGTGGGATCACCGGGAAGTCCACGGAGTCCTGTACCCCCGGTGTCGCGCTCCAGTGTAAACAGTGTGTCTGCAAATTCATCTCTTGACAGACCCAAGAAACCGCGCAGGTGATCTTCCTGAAAAGGGAAGGGCGGGTTGTTGGTTAATACACCGTAGGGATTATCATAGCAATGGATGCCTTCTGCTACAGATTCTATCACGATGGACTTTGTCTTATCGCTGATAATCCAGTGAAGCGGGGAAACAGGGTACTCATCACTAAAGGGTGTATCGGTAATGTTTAGATTTTTCACCACTGCCTTTATATCCTCAACGGTTTTAAAAGAAGCGAGAATCCAACTGTTGAATTCGAAGTGCGTTAGGTTTCTGTACCCATCTTTCGCCGCATGATAGCAGGCATTTCCCGGGAAATTCAATGCGGCAATGCTTAAACCGTATTCATTTGTACCATCATAGTACAATGCGGTCCCATTTGCAAGTGTTGCTATTCCGATGAAGGCATGATGCTTTAAAAGCGGCACATCTCCACGAAAATACAGAGGATAGTTTCTTGGAGTCACCACAACCTGTTCCTGATAAGAGTGTTCCAGGTCCAATGTCCTGCCAAAATAGTGATGTTTTGAGTTAAAACTGATTGCAGTGCACATACAAATGTCCTCCGATGATAAATATTTTTTCATATCAGCATTGTTTAGTATTGACATATTCTTGAATAAGAGTATAATTGTATACAATGATACAGGGATTCCTAAATCCGCAAATCCATGATAAGGAGATAAAACTATGCTTGAGATTTCCAATAAGACCAATCTGCTGGAACAGAAGTCCTATAAGTATTCTTTGCAGGATATTCAGGAACCGAACCTGCAGCGTGATATCTATTCTGAAGGAACTGTTCCCAAGGTGGCGTTCAACCATCGCAGAGTGCCGCTGAACATGCCGGAAGAAATCTGGATCACAGATACTTCCCTTCGTGATGGCCAGCAGTCTGTGGAGCCATACACGGTTGACCAGATTGTTGAAATTTATAAGCTGCTGAGTAAGCTTGGTGGTCCCTACGGTATTATTCGCCAAACTGAGTTTTTTATTTACAGCAAAAAGGATCGGGACGCGGTAGAAAAATGCATGGGTTTGGATCTTCGTTTCCCTGAGATCACCACTTGGATCCGTGCAACGAAAGATGACTTTCAGCTTGTTAAGGATATGGGTATCCGAGAGACCGGTATTTTGGTCAGCTGCAGTGACTACCACATCTTTAAGAAGATGAAGATGACCCGGAAGCAGGCACTGGATTACTACCTTGCCACTGTTTCTGATGCGCTGGATGCCGGTATCATGCCCCGTTGCCACTTAGAGGACATCACCAGAGCTGATTTCTACGGTTTTGTGGTTCCTTTTGTCAATGAATTGCAGAAACTCTCCCGTGAGTCCGGTATTCCTGTTAAGATCCGCGCCTGCGACACTATGGGATACGGCGTCCCCTATACAGAAGCCGCGATGCCCCGAAGCGTTGCCGGTATCATTTACGGCCTGCAGCACTATTCCGATGTGCCCAGTGAGCTGCTTGAGTGGCACGGACATAACGATTTTTATAAAGCGGTAGCAAACGCCTCCACCGCATGGCTCTATGGCGCGTCTGCTGTTAACTGTTCTCTGCTTGGTATTGGTGAACGAACCGGCAATATACCTCTTGAGGCCATGGTGTTTGAGTACGCATCCCTCCGCGGTTCCATGGACGGTATGGATCCCACTGTCATTACACAGATTGCTGAATATTTCCGCAAGGAGATCGGATATGACATTCCGGATATGACCCCCTTTGTTGGCCGCAGTTTTAATGTCACAAGAGCAGGCATCCATGCCGACGGCCTGATTAAAGATAAAGAGATCTACACAATCTTTGACACTGAGAAGCTTTTGGGTGTTGCCCCTGCTGTGCAGATTGGTAAGGCATCCGGTCTAGCGGGTATTGCCTACTGGATCAATCAGAATTACGGCCTTAGTGATGATAAGAAGCTGGATAAGAAAGATCCTCTTGTCATCGCCATCAAAGGCTGGATTGATCTGGAGTATGAGGGGGGACGGCAGACTGTGCTCTCCAACAAGGAACTTGAACTTAAGATCGAAGAACTGGCACCCGGCAGATTTTCGTAAAGGAGAGGTAATATGAGAGAGTTCAAAACCACATCTTTGGCAGATCAGATTTTTGATAGGCTGGAGAATGATATCATTTTTGGCGTATATCAGCCCGGGGAGATCCTTACGGAATTAAAGCTTGTGGAGCGTCTTGGTGTGAGCCGGACGCCCATTCGGGAAGCCCTTCGCAGGCTGGAGCAGGAGCGGTTAATCGAGGATACGGGAAAAGGCTCTGTCATTCTGGGCATTACAGATGATGACCTTCTGGACATTATGAATATTCGTGTACAGATTGAGGGGCTGGCATCCTTTTATGCGGCGCAGAACGCGACGGAAGAGGGAATCGAAAGACTGCGTCATCTGATCGATCTGCAGGATTTCTACTTTTCCAAGGAAGACACCATACACCTGCGTTATATCGACGATGATTTCCATGATATGATTTGCAGACTCAGCAAACGCAGCGTAATCGCCGATACCCTGATGCCTCTTCACAGAAAAACCAGACGTTACCGCAGAAAATCCATGGATAACAAAAGCCGAACCGCATGTGTAGTAAAAGAACACCGGGCTATTTATGAAGCCATCGCCGCTCATGATGCGGATCATGCGAGACTACTAACCACAAAGCACGTAGAAAATGCCAGAAAGAGCATGTTGGGAGTGTAATTTATGGGAAAGACCATAGCTCAGAAAATCATTGAAAGCCATCTCGTTTCCGGCGATATGACGGTCGGCAGTGAGATTGCGATTAAAATAGACCAAACCCTTACACAGGACGCAACCGGTACCATGGCGTATCTGGAATTTGAGACCATGGGGATTCCCAGAGTCAAGACAGAGCTGAGTGTTGCTTATGTGGATCACAACACTTTGCAGTCCGGTTTTGAAAATGCGGATGACCATCGTTACTTGCAGTCTGTTGCTTATAAGCACGGTGTGCATTTTTCCAGACCCGGCAACGGTATCTGCCATCAGGTCCATCTGGAACGGTTTGGCGTTCCCGGCAAGACCCTTATTGGCTCTGACAGCCATACTCCCACCGGCGGCGGCATCGGCATGTTGGCCTTTGGCGCAGGCGGTCTGGACGTGGCAGTGGCAATGGGCGGCGGCGCTTACTATATCACCATGCCGAAGATGTTCAAGGTGGAGTTGACAGGCAAGCTGAAACCCTACGTAACGGCAAAAGACATTAGTCTGGAACTTTTGCGGATCCTGTCTGTTAAGGGCGGTGTAGGTGCCATAATCGAATGGGGCGGCCCGGCTGTTGCCACACTTACCGTCCCGGAAAGAGCCACAATCACCAACATGGGTACAGAACTTGGTGCCACCACATCTATTTTCCCCTCAGACGAAGTGACAAGAGCGTTTTTAAAGGCTCAGGGCAGGGAAGATGTTTATATGCCCCTTTCCAGTGATGTGGACGCGGTGTATGACCGTATCATTACCATTGATCTGGATACGCTGAAGCCCATGATCGCTTGTCCTCACAGCCCTGACAATGTTGTCAGCGTGGAAAGCCTTACCGGAACCAAAGTTGACCAGGTCTGCATCGGTTCGTGTACCAACTCCTCCCTGATGGATATGCTTAAGGTTGCAAAAATGCTTAAGGGTAAAACCATCAGCCCCAATGTGAGCCTTTCCATCTCTCCGGGATCAAAACAGGTACTTACTATGCTGGCAGACTGCGGCGCGCTGACAGACATTCTGGCCAGCGGCGCCCGGGTTTTAGAGTGTGCCTGCGGTCCTTGTATTGGCATGGGTTTCTCTCCTAATTCCGGCGGTGTGGGCCTTAGAACCTTTAACCGTAACTTCCTTGGCCGCAGTGGTACTAAGGATGGACAGGTGTATCTGGTCTCACCGGAAACAGCGGTTGCCGCCGCATTGACCGGCTGCATAACCGACCCCACTACGTTTGCTCCTATGGAGCCTGTGGTGATGCCGGAACAGTTCAGAATTGACGATTCCGCTGTCCTTGCTCCTGCAAACCCAGAGAATGCGGACAGTGTTCAGGTGCTGCGTGGTCCTAATATTAAGGAATTTCCCAAGAGTAAACCTTTTGCGGACGAGCTGACAGCAAAACTGGTACTTAAAGTTGGCGACAATATCACCACCGACCACATCATGCCTGCTGGCGCAAAAATTCTCCCTTACCGCAGCAATATCCCGTTCCTCTCCCAGTTCTGTTTCCAGGTTTGTGACACGGAATTTGCCCAGCGTGCGAAGGACGCAGGGGACGGCATTATTGTAGGCGGAAGCAATTACGGCCAAGGTTCCTCCCGTGAGCATGCGGCCCTCGTGCCCATGTATTTGGGTATCCGCTGTGTGGTTGCAAAGAGCTTTGCCAGAATCCATGTGGCGAATTTGATAAACGCAGGTATCCTGCCCCTAACTTTCGAAAACAGTAAGGATTACGATACACTGAGCCAAGACAGCCAGCTGACCATCAGCGGTATCACCAAGGGAATGGAATCCGGCAGGGTGATGATGACTGACTGCAGTACAGGAAAACAAATTCCTCTGGTGTGCAATTTTACTCAAAGACAGATGGAAATTGTAAAAGCCGGTGGTCTGCTGAATTACACAAAGGAGAATAGCTGATATGGTTACTATTGAAGCCGCCTGTGAACAATTCAAGCAATTGCTCACCGAACAGCGGCAACGCCTTGAAACCCTGCAGAAAGAAAAGAAAGATTATTCCGTCATGGAAAAGGTAGTAATCGGACTTGTGGATGGAGACGGAATCGGACCGATCATTATGGAGCAGGCAGTCCGGGTGCTTGAAAAGTTGTTGGCTGAGGATATCAGCAGCGGCAGGGTTGTACTGAAGCGAATCAAGGGCCTGACCATAGAAAACCGCCTTTCCAAGGGTGTAAGTGTTCCTGAGGATGTTCTTGCTGATATCAAATCCTGCGACGTACTGCTCAAGGGCCCTACCACCACGCCTATGGGCGGTAAAATGGAAAGTGCCAATGTGACACTGCGCCGGGAACTGGACCTGTACGCCAACGTACGCCCTGTCAGCGTCCCGGAGGAGGGGATCGACTGGATATTCTACCGGGAAAATACAGAGGGCGAGTATGTCCTTGGCAGTAAAGGTATTGACCTTGACGGAATGGCTGTTGATTTTAAGGTGACAACCGATGCCGGAACAAGACGGATTGCCCGAGCGGCGTTTGACTACGCAAAGCAAAACGGTAAGAATAGGGTATCTATTGTCACCAAGGCCAATATCCTTAAAAAGACAGACGGTAAATTTACTGCCGTTTGCCATGAAGTAGCGGAGGAATATCCCGGAATCCAGGTAGATGACTGGTATATTGACATCATGACCGCTAATCTTGTGAATGAGTCCATTCGCGGTCAATTCCAGGTCTTTGTTCTGCCTAATTTGTACGGAGATATCCTGACGGATGAAGCGGCGCAAATCCAGGGTGGCGTGGGTACTGCCGGCAGCGCTAACATTGGCGATAGATACGCTATGTTTGAGGCTATTCACGGAAGCGCCCCCAGAATGATAGAGGAAGGACTTGGGGAATATGCCAACCCTTCCAGCATTCTGAAGGCAGAGGCAATGCTCCTGCGGCATATCTGCAGAACAGGCGCGGCTGAAGCACTGGAAAAGGCGCTTGCGGATTGTACCTGTGTTGTTACAGGAGCTAAGGACGGGGCAACATGTAAAGAATACACGGATTCTTTGCTGCAAATGCTGTAACAAGTCTGGTTCCTTTCATATCAAAAAAGGGCGTGTTGCAAAATTCGCAAAATCTACGATAGAATCTGTAGGGGCGATTATTAATCGCCCGCGGGCGGATAATATCCGCCCCTACATCCACAGAATGTAGACAAATGCATAGTTTTAGGGCGCGTTGCAGGATTTTGCAACGCGCTTTTTTAAGTGCTTAATATGCCTGTCGATGTATGGCACACCTGTTAGCAATTATTTGCAACTCCATTCATTCGTGTATCGTTCCACTGATTTATTCTAAAAAACAGGGAGAAAAACTGCTTGTTTCCGGCTTTTATGAGAACCTTCAAGGGAATCTGTATTGACATGTTTTACGAATATGGATTACAATAAGAAAAAAATCTGGAGGGATTTCTAATGAAAAAAATCACCTTTACAACAACCGGTGCCTTTGATATGGCCGACGGCTTTGGCTGCGCAAGTCTTGGTCTGCCGGGTTTGTGTGACAACGCTGCCTCCTGTGTCACCGCTTACGATAAGATGCCGAACAGTATTGTACTTACCGGCAGCTACGATGAGATATTGTCTGAGGCAGAGAAAGTTACCGAGCAGGTTTATGCCGCCATCGTTCTTTTTGGAAATGCCGGCGGCGAGAATGACTTTATGAAGAAACTGAACAAGATTTTCCGGTGCCCCATGGTTGGCGGTGGTGCAGCCATAGACGGAGCAACCGGCCGCAGTGGCTTAATTACAGGCGGCGGACAGGCAGCGGTCATGCTGCTGACGGATGACGGATTTACCTATAAAACAGAGTTTAAGTGCATCCATAATAAGATCCTTGGGGAGTGCACAGTAAAGACCGCTGACCCCAGAACCCTTTTAACCATTGATGGTATTGACGCGGCAGCCTTTCTTGCGGATAAGAAGCGTGAGCTCGGATTCGCTGAGGGGGATTTTGAGCATTTGACCATGTCCGACCTGAATCATGTGAACGCCCATCTTTCCATTAGCGATGGTGTGATCAAAAGCGGCCGGGATGTGAATGAGACAATGATCCTGCGCTATATTTCTCATGAGGATGTGTATGAGTCCATGCGCAGTTTTTATGATGACAAGGATGCTATTGTGTTTGGCTGTGCCGGTCTGTCAGGTATCTTGGATAAGCCTCTGGACACCCCGTCTCTGGGTCTGTTCCTGTTTGGTGAGGTCTGCTGCACAGGTGAAACTTCTGAGTTTGGCAACCTGATGTTGAGCAAGCTGGTTATCACTGAGAAATAAAGGGAAGGGGGTGTTGCAAAAAAGCAACAGCCCCAAAACTATGGAAAAGACTACATCCGCCGGATGTAGTCTTTTCCATAGCTATCCTGCGTGCCGCAGGGATTACGAAAATCATAATATTACCTGAACTTATAAATGCACAATGATTGGCTTATGATTTACATAGGGAAGAAACACTTCCAGAAGATCCGTTGTTTTGATGCGCAGACTGGAGGTGTTGATGCAGGGATGGCATCCAAAATACTCACCTTTCAAAACATCCTCATCTATTAAAAGCTGTACCCGGTCCTCTTTGTCATTCATAAGTCCAAGTACGCTCAAAGAACCTGGTGTGATGTCAAGATACTGCTCCATGTACTCACCAGTGGCAAAGGACAACCTGGAGGATCCAATTTGAGCGGAAAGATCCTTGGTTTTAAACACTTTATCACCCGGCATCATAAGAAGATAAAACTGCGTGCACTGCCGATTGCACAGAAGCAGATTTTTGCATATGGTAGCGTCCAGAGCTTCATCCACAGCGGCACAATCTTCCATGGTCATAGCCGCGGCATGATCGATCCGGCCATAGGAAATATTCAATTCATCAAGCAGATCGTAAACACGGATTTCCTTGTCTAAGCGGTCTGCGGTATTGGCAGGTCTGCCATTTATCAGTTGCATAAGTATACACCAACCATATTTCTTGGTATTTTTAGCACAGAGATTCCTGTGTATCCGGTATGGAATCGGTTCTCAAAAGCCCTATTCTTTGCTGTTCAAGGGAACGGATTGTAATAACGGCTTCCGTTAAGATATGTAATAACAAAAGAAAGTATCATTAAAACAGCGCATAAAGCCATACACAGAATATCTGCCTTTGAGAATTTCCGCTCAGAATACCAGGTGCGTTTTTTGCCTTTTCCAAAACCCCGAAGCTCCATGGCATTGGAGATAGTCTCGATTCGCTCCATAGAGGAAAGTATCAGCGGGATCAAAATGGTGCCTGCGGCCTTTAAGCGACTCACAAGGCTTGCCTTTTTGCTCATCTCAGTGCCTCTTGCTTGTTGGGCTAGGGAAATATCCCGATACTCCCGCTGAATATCGGGAATGTAACGGAGCGCAAGGGCAACGGCATAGCTAATGCGGTAGCTGACACCGATACGGCTGAGGGAAGCGGCAAATTCCGAGGGATTTGTTGTACATACAAACAGCAGCACAATGGGAATGGTGCAGGTATTCTTTAAAATCACATTCAGGTGATAGAACAGCTGTTCCGCAGTAATAACGTATGGACCCGCAATTTTAAACAGAACCGTCTGTGTTCCGTAAATGCTGGTACCATGGGTGGGGCTGAAAAGATAGATAAGCAGATTGTTCAGCACAATGTAGATGGTCATAAGACCCACCACAAAGGAAATATCGCTGATTTTCAGTTTTGCAACACGGAACAGTATAAATGACGCAACGGTCATAGCAACCAGGAGGGGAGTGTAGAAGCTGGTCATTGCGGCAATGCTCCATGCAATGAGAGCAACCAGCTTGCAGGCGCCGGTCAGCCTGTGAATTGGGGAGGGGCGGTCAATGTAGTTAAAAAGGTTAATCATTTCCGCACCTCCCTGTCACGGGCGATAAAGCGTCTTGTAAATTCCTCTGGATCATCAATACCGCAGCGGGCAGACAGATGATACAGGGATGTTTCTTTCAGGTGGGCCTGTTCAACGATCTCTGGGCTGTTCAGCACCTCAGCGGCGGATTTATCCGCAATCACACGGCCACCATGGAATACGATCGCTCTTTGGGTGTATTCCAGCATCAGGTGCATATCGTGGGTGATAAGAACAACGGTCACGCCCTGCTTATTCAGCTCGCTTAAAAAGTCCATAATCTCTGTGTAGTGTTTCAGATCCTGTCCGGCAGTGGGTTCGTCCAACAGGATTATTTCAGGGCTGAGGACCAGAATGGAGGCAATGGTGACCCGCTTCTTTTGCCCGTAACTCAAAGCGGAAACCGGCCAGTTACGGAAGGGATACAGGCCACAGATTTTCAGAACATCTTCCACTCTTAGGCGTATTTCTTCTTCAGTCACACCACGATTGCGCAGGCCAAGGGCCACCTCATCAAAAATCTGCGTCTTGGAAATCATCTGGTTAGGATTCTGCATAATGTAGCCAATATGGTCAGCCCGCTCCTTTATGGAGAGGGTGGATAAATCCATGCCATTTAGCTGCAGCGTGCCGCTTTGTGGTTTTTCGAAACCGCAGACAACTTTTGAGAATGTGGACTTGCCGGCACCGTTGGTACCCACGATGCTGAGCATTTCTCCTTTGTGAATTGCAGCGGAAATGCCCTTCAGGGCGTGATGACCACCCTCATAGGTGAAATCAACATTGTCTGCAAGCAGTAAAATATCACGTTTCTTCTGTGGGGCGGCTGCAGGCTGCCTGTTAAACCACTGGCGTACTTTTTCGGCCTGTTCACCGGACAGTTTAAGCTCAGGCAGATAAGACGGACGCATCTCAGGTGTCAAATCAACCCCGGCGTATTTCAGCGCTGTTACATACAGGGGCTCCCGGATTCCGCTGCACTGAAGTACATTACCGCAAAGAAGGGTATCCGGATCTCCATCATACACGATACGTCCATCCCCCATGACCACAACACGGTCCACAGGATAGTACAAAACGTCCTCAATCCTGTGTTCAATGATGATGACGGCACAACCTGTTCGTTTCTGTATTTCATCGATCAGTACAATTGCCTGCTTGCCGGTGGCAGGATCCAGATTTGCAAGGGGTTCATCGAACAGCAGAACATCAACTTCTCCAACCATGACACCGCCAAGGCTGACCCGCTGTTTCTGTCCACCGGAGATTTCGTGGGGCGCATGCCGCAAAACCCTGGTCACATCCACAAGCTCCGCAATCTGCTCCACCTGACGGTGAATATCTTCCGTTGGAAAGCAGTCATTTTCCAGCGCGAAGGCAATATCCTCCGCCACAGTCAGGCCGATAAACTGACCATCCGCATCCTGCAGAACGGTTCCGACTACCTTTGACAGGTCGAAAATGCTAAGCTTTAATGCATCCTTGCCACCGATGGTGAGAGAACCTGTTGCTTTTCCGGGATAGGAATTGGGAATTAGACCGTTGATACAGTGGGCAAGGGTAGATTTGCCGCAGCCGGAAGGTCCAGCGATTAAAACCTTCTCACCTTTACAGATGTTCAGATTGATATCATAGAGTGTTGGCTCTGCCTGGGCAGTGTACTGAAAACCGAAGTTCTCAAATGAAATAATCGTATCTTGATACAATGAAATGTCCTCCGTAACGATAAAGGCAGGCACTGAGCCTGCCTTTATATGGCGATAAAGAATTACTCCTTGCTCAGGCTGCCGGCCTTGGTCTTGGTAGCGGCATAGGCGATGCAGAGCAGGCTGCCGATGATGACAGTGGTGACTGCGTTGGCAGCACCGCCAACGAGACCCTGCAGGAAGACTTTGTCAACAGGCTCGGAGTACATCAGGATGTCCAGAACAGCGGCAACAACGATCCAGCTGAAGGCGTGGCATACGATCTGTGCAATGTTAAACTTGATAAGGCCCATTTTGCCCATGTCGGCCTGGTTCATCTTCAGAACCTTTGCGGCAAAGCCCATCAGAAGGCCAAACACGCCGGACGCAATAACCCAGCTCCACCAAATGCCCCAGCCGTAGCTGAAGTCAATTAAGGTATGGCCGATCAGACCAACCAACGCACCGGCGATGGGCCCGTATACTACAGAGATAAAGGCGAGCAGACCGTACTGGGTGGAAATGTTGGTGTTGGGTACGGGGCTGGGAATGGCAACAAATCTACCCAGCACAAAGAACAGGGCAGCGCCGATGCCGATGGCAACGATGGTTTTTACAGAAAACTTTTTCATTGATACTACCTCCATTTTGTTGATCTATTTCAGGCTTTCGCCAAAACAGGACTTAGTGGAAACCCTTAAAGGGTTCAATGCGGATACGCCAGGAATTGCCGGTGCCGATATTATAGGCTCTTGCAAAACTGCCTTGGTTGATAGCAACTGCCACGCAATCCAGACTGTTAACGTACGCTAAAGCTTCCCCAACGTACACTTCCGCAAAGCTCTTTGCGTAGAGAATGATGTTCCGGTACACACACCGGGTATCATTTTCAATGGTGATGCTCACCCGGTCGCCATACTGAATACCGGTTTGCAAAAACAGTGTTCTGGGAATGTTTGTCCAAAGACTGCCAAAGCGCACGTCTAAAACATCAATGGTGCCGCACACAGCGTTTTCCTCAAGCCTGGGCTCCACAATAGGGAGTGTAACAAGTTCATCAACAGGCACATGAGGACCGACACCGTCAAAATCAATAATGCCGCTCGCCAGTCTGGCACCGGTGAAGGCATAAACATCTCTGCCGTGGAATGTATAGCTTTCCCCGGAACGGGGCAGACGGTTGATACTCTCATCAATTTGACGCGCTTCACAGATACCCTCCAGACGGAGTACATGGGTAAGGGTGCCGTTGTCCGGCGTAACTATGTAGCGGCCGCTGTTGGTTTTGACCACAATACTTTTTCTGTCAGAGCCAACGCCGGGATCTACAACGGAAACGAACACAGTACCCTCCGGCCAATAGTTGATGGTCTGTATCAGCCGGTAGCTTGCTTCCCAGATGTTGAAGGGTGTAATATCGTGAGTAAGGTCATGAATATTCAGGGCAGGATTCACTGTATAGGCAACGCCGTACATTGCGCTGACAGCACCGTCAACCAGACCAAAATCTGTTTGAAAAACCAAGGGTTTCATTGACGTTCCTCCTAAATCTTGGTTAGGGTCATTATAACAATTTTTAAATTGCTAGTCAATGCGGTTTGCTAAAATTATTGATAAATTATGAACACGCACAGTCTCATCATTTCTGTATCTTTTCCTCCGTTAGGCTTGACAAAGCCGTATATATTCAATATAATGTTTAAGCTATCGGGGTATGGCGAAGTTTGGTATCGCGCTTGGTTCGGGTCCAAGAGGCCTCGGGTTCGAATCCCGATACTCCGACCAAAATGAAAAGGGCTGCATCGGCAGCCCTTTTCATTTTGGCTGGGCTGAGGGATTCGAAAGTCCGTTAAGAATACATGCCAGTGGCATGTTCTTAGGCCGCGGGAGAATCCATTGCTCCATAGACGCACCCCCTTGCGGGTGTGGATATGGAGTAATCTTGTAGTATATGAAAACCCTGTAATTACACTCCGACCAAAATAGAGGGAATGGCAATGTGCCATTCCCTCTATTTTTACGGTATCAGGCCTTGCCTGCTGCGGTACGCTGTTGGTGTACAGCCTACTTCTTTACGGAAATACCTACAGAAGTTGCTGAGGTCTGAAAAACCACACCGGTCACATACTGTACTGATTGGAACATCTGTTGTGAGAAGTATTTGTTTAGCGGAGGCAATTCTGCACAGCATACGGTATCTGCCAATACTGTACCCGGTTATCTTTTTAAAACTATGTGTTAGGTAAGATATGCTAAAGTTGTACTCTTCTGCCAGATCTGAGATGGTTACTTCATCGGAAGGATTATTTTCAAATCTTAGCTGGATGCTCTGAATAGTGCTGATAGATTTGGAGTTTTCATAGGGAAAGGCATCCGGAATAAAGCGGTAAATAGTTTGTAGTATCGTATGTAGTACAGACACCATGGCATTGGGACAATCGCCAGCATTATACTCATCATGGAGCATGGAGAATAACAGCTCCAGTTTGTTACAGATTGGAGAAACATCAATTACATAGATGTGCCCTGATGGCCTGTTGATAAAAGGTGACAACAAGCGGCTGTCTTTTATCTTTGAAATCGCCTCTGAAGCCCTGATGTGAATATAATACCTGGAATAAGAGGGGGAAGTACTGATAAAAGTGTGGTTTTCCAATCGGCTTATGAAGACGATTGATGGCTTTTCAATATTAAAATGTTGGCCATTGATTTGGACATGTACACTTCCAGCCCGGACAAACAGCAATTGATCAGTATGATGCAGGTGCGAGTGATGGACAACGGAACCAACCGCTTTAGCAACAAGTTCAATACAGGACATAAGAATACCTCTAAAGCAATTTTTACATAATCTAAGACAAAACAAACCTATCTTTTTCTCTGCGAGTATTATACAATGAAATCAACAATCTTGCAAGAACCCCAGTGTTCTTTTAAATCTGCAGCAGAGCCTTGATGCTGTATGTAAAATTATAACGGAGGTTGGCATATGACAGATTTGACAAATCAGAATTTTGAAAACATAGTACTGCCGGGCAACTCAAATTGGAAGATACTGGCGCAAAAGACCAACATTGGAACCAAAGAAATTCAGAACCGCATCGTATACCAGGCTATGGAGGGCTGTGACGGAACATACAGTGGCTCTCCGGATGAACTTACACTTCGCAGATACAAAAGATTTGCTGCCGGTGGTCCCGGTGTTATCTGGGTTGAGGCTACCGCGGTTGTCCATGAGGGCAGAGCAAATCCCAGACAGCTATACCTCAACGAGGATTCGCTGGATGACTTTAAGCGCCTGTGTGAATTGATAAAGGAAACGTCTTTTAAAGCAAATGGGTTTGAGCCCTTTGTTTGTGTACAGCTCACGCATTCCGGCCGCCACAGTAAACCTGAGGGTGTTCCGGCGCCTATTATAGCGTACAGAAATCCTTATTTTGAGAAAAAAGTTTCTGTTACCGATGAAAATATCATCTCTGACGATGGTCTTGACCGCCTCAAAGATGCCCTTATCAGCGGCGCAATTTTGGCGGAAAAGGCGGGGTTTGACGGGGCTGATATTAAGTCATGCCATGGTTATCTGCTTTGTGAGCTGCTGTCGGCCTACAACCGTCCCGGTAAGTACGGTGGGTCTTTTGAGAACCGCACACGTTTGCTGCGAGAGTCCGTTGAGGAATCTGTGAAATGCACTTCTGCAGAATTTGTGATTGCAAGCCGCTTGAATATCTATGATGGCTTCCCGTATCCATATGGTTTCGCTGTCGCACCGGGTAGTGGAGTAGCCCCTGATTACACAGAATCCAAGAAACTGCTGTCTGATCTGGCAGACGCGGGTGCTGGACTGCTTAACCTGACAATGGGTAATCCTTATGTGAATCCACATGTAAACCGTCCCAGTAGAATTTGTCCGTACACTCCGGATGAATCAGCTGCTGCGGGTGTGAACAGAATGCTCACCGGTATCGCGGAAACCGCCGCAGCGGTAAAGAATCGCGTCCCCATTGTATGTTCCGGATTGAGTTATCTGGCGGAGAATGCTCCCAATGTTGCCGCTGGCTGTATTGAAAATAATTGGTTCCAGTTTGCCGGGTTTGGACGGGAAGCGTTTGCCTATCCGAATATTGCAAAAGATATCTGTGTGGATGGTAATATCGATAAAAAGCAGCTGTGTATAACTTGCAGTAAGTGTACGGAGTTAATGAGAAATGGTGGAACCGCAGGGTGTGTGATTCGCGATACGGAGGTTTATGCCCCGCTCTATAAAAAATATGTCTTAAAGAAGGAGTGAATTGTAATATGGAGAAATACGCACTGGTGACCGGCGCTTGCGGCGGTATCGGATATGCAACAGTGAAGCGGCTGGTTGCGGACGGCTACAAGGTTCTTGCCACAAGCGCCCGATCTGCCGAAAAAGCAGCCCCCATGTTCATCGAGTACGGAGATTCTGTTCACTACCTTTGCGGTGACATCGGTTCGCTCGAGGAGAGGCAGCGTGTAATTGAAGCCGCGGCGAAACTGCCCAGGGTGGATGTTTTGGTGAACGTAGCTGGTGTGGCACCAAAGGTTCGTACAGACCTTCTGGAAATGACAGAGGAAAGCTATGACCGAGTGATGGACATCAATACAAAGGGTACTTTATTTTTGACACAGGCAATTGCAAAGCTTATGATAGGTCAAACACCGGATGAAAAGAATCAGCGTGGATATATCGTGAATATCTCCTCTCTTTCTGCCTATACAAGCTCAGTAAGCAGGGGAGAGTACTGCATTTCAAAAGCCGGTGTGTCTATGATTACCAAGTTGTTTGCTGACAGGCTTGCGGACAGCCAAATAACGGTCAATGAGATACGTCCAGGAATCATTGAGACCGGTATGACTGCGCCTGTAAAGGCAAAATATGACGGCCTTATCGCAGAAGGTCTTCTACCAAATCCCCGGTGGGGTAAGCCGGAGGACGTTGCAAATGCTGTGGCTGTGTTTTATAGCGGCGCATTATGTTATACTACAGGTCAGTCAGTGGATGTGGACGGCGGATTCCATATCAGAAGACTTTAATTCTCACAAAAGGAGCTGTTGTTGTGGATATTTATCTGAGTGATGAGACAGTTTCTGTTCCGGTGGTTTCCGTGCATACGGTTGTTGTTGGTAGTGGTGCTGCTGGATATAATGCCGCTCTTCGTTTAAAAAAGTATGGTGTAGATTCCGTTGCTATTATCACAGAAGGTAAAAATATTGGTACATCCCGTAACACCGGGTCGGATAAACAGACCTATTACAAACTGAATCTGTGTGGCACGGCGCCGGATTCTCCTGGCGCAATGGCGCGGGATTTATTCGCCGGTGGCTGTGTAGATGGGGATATTGCCTATGCGGAAGCTGCCCTGTCTGTACCATGCTTTTTGCAGCTTGCGGAACTGGGCGTCCCATTCCCGACGAATCGGTACGGAGAGTATATTGGGTATCAGACAGACCATGATCTTACCGCAAGGGCAACTTCTGCCGGCCCACTGACATCAAAGCTGATGACGCAGTGTTTGGAAAAAAGTGTGGAGTCTGCCGGTATAGAAGTGTATGATCACTGTTTGGCTGTACAGATTCTGTGTCAAGGCGACCGTGCTATTGGCCTGCTGGCATTAGATTTGGAACAGTCGAAGGAACAGCCGGTTTTTGTGGTATTCCGCTGTGAAAATATTATCTTTGCTACCGGTGGTCCTGCGGGAATTTACTCTGATACGGTGTATCCCTGTGGACATAGGGGTTCCTCCGGTGTTGCATTTGAAGCTGGGGTTTACGGTAGGAACCTTACGGAGTGGCAATATGGCTTGGCATCTGTTTCGCCCAGGTGGAATGTTTCCGGTACATACATGCAGGTACTGCCTAGGTTTGTGTCCGTTGATGCAGACGGACAAGAGTACGAGTTCCTTGCAGAACACTATGGAAAAGGCGCTGACTACCTTTCTCTCGTGTTTAAAAAAGGGTATGAATGGCCCTTTGATTGTAATAAAGCCCATAACGGTTCTTCTGTCATTGACCTGCTTGTGTACAGAGAGACCGTTCTGCGCAAACGCCGTGTCTTTCTGGATTACCGCAGCAATCCTGAGGGTTGTTCCCAGCTGGACTATTCCTGCTTAACAGAAGAGGCCCGTGGTTATCTGGAAAAAGCGAATGCCTGCTTTGGAACGCCTATTGAGCGGCTGATTCATATGAATGAGCCAGCTTATGAGTTGTACCTTTCCAAGGGCGTTGACCTGAAAAAGGAAATGCTTGAGATCGCCTTGTGTGCTCAGCACAACAATGGCGGCTTGGATATTGACTGTTGGTGGCAAACAAATATCAGACACTTATTTGCTGCAGGCGAGGTTGCGGGAAGTCATGGCATTTACCGACCGGGAGGAAGCGCCCTGAACGCAGGACAGGTAGGTTCTATGCGTGCTGCGCAGTATATCGCCTATCATAAGCCGGAAGATTTGCCGGTGGATGAAGCTGATTTTACTCAGTGTGCTTATCAGGCTTTGATAAAGCATTATGATTTCTGCAGGCACCTTTTGTCAGGCGGAAACAACCTGACGGGGTATGAAGAGTCTGTCAGGAGCAGAATGAGTGAAGCTGCCGGAGCGATCCGGTCTAGGGATAAAATCTCAAGGCTTATTGATGACAATAAAAAACTCCTGGCCAATATTGCGGATGAACTTCGTATCCCCAACTGCGCCGCGCTGCGGCGCGCATATCAGCTAAGGGACGCGCTGATTTCTCAGCAGATGTATTTGTCCGCGATGGCTGATTACGCCCTGCAGGTGGGATTTTCTAGAGGTTCCGCTATTTACACTGCTGCCGATGGAGCAGTAGCAGAGGGCTTGGAAGAAGTTTTTAGGTTCCGCTTGGGTGACAGTTCCTATAGGGATCAAATCCAGACAGTTCAGTACAGCCCGAATACCATTTCGGTGCAATGGAGACCTGTGCGCCCGCTACCTAACGAAAACGAAGCCTTTGAAACGGTTTGGAGAAACTATCGACAAAATAAAAATGTCGATTAATTTTAAACTGTAATCTTCTAAAATACTTCATTACGGAGGAATGAGACATGTCAGAATTAGCAATTTTTGGTGGACCTAAGGCGATTACCAGAGATCCGGAGGATATGTTCCTCTGGCCCATTGTAACAAAAGAGGACGAGGATGCGGTTTTGGATGTCCTTCACCGCAGAGCCATGTCCGGAACAGACGTTGCCAGAGCTTTTGAGCAGGACTTTGTTAAGTGGTCCGGCGCAAAGTATGCCCTTGGCTTTAACAATGGCACTGCTTCTCTGCTGGGTGCCCTGTATGGCTGCGGCGTTCGCAGCGGTGATGAGGTGATTTGCCCCACACTTACCTATTGGGCAAGCGCTCTGCCTGTGTATCCCCTGGGTGCGACCCCTGTGTTCGCAAATGTGGATCCTAAGACGCTTTGCATTGATCCGAAAGACATTGAGCATCGGATTTCCCCCAGAACCAAAGCAATCATGGTTGTTCACTACCTTGGCCATCCTGCGGATATGGATGCAATTATGGACATTGCCAATAAGCACGGCTTGAAGGTAATTGAAGATGTATCCCACGCTCAGGGCGGCATGTATAAGGGTAGAATGCTGGGTACCATCGGCCATGCAGGCGCTATGTCCCTGATGACCGGTAAGTCCCTGGCGGTAGGCGAAGCGGGCATGCTTCTGACAAATGATAAGAATGTAATTGATCATGCCATTGTATTGGGACACTACGAGATATTTAATGCAGATAACGTAGATGCAGAGGATTTGAAGCCGTATTTCGGCCTGCCCATGGGAGGTTACAAATTCCGGATGCACCAGATGAGCGCGGCAATGGGACGTGTGCAGCTTAAGCACTATGATGAGCGCAGCGCTGAAATTCGTAAGGCAATGAATTATTTCTGGGACTTGCTTGAGGGCGTTCCCGGAATCCGCCCTCACCGTGTAGACGAGTCTGACGGCAGCACCATGGGCGGTTGGTATATGCCCGGTGGCCTCTATGTTCCGGAGGAGCTTGGTGGTTTGTCTGTCACTCGTTTCATTGAAGCTGTAATCGCTGAGGGTTATTCCCTCCTGTATGCCGGCGCAAACCTGCCGCTGCATACCCATGGCATTTTCCATACTGCCGACGTTTACGGCCGTGGTACACCTACCCGTATCAATTTTACAGACAGAGATGTGCGTGAGCAGGATGCTTCCCTTTGGAAAGCAGTGGATCTTTGTGAGCATCTTTTTGGTGTACCCTGGTTTAAGCATTACCGTCCTGAGATCATTGAGGAGTATGCCAATGCCTTTAAGAAGGTAGCTTACAATTACAAGGAACTGCTGGCGGGGGATGAAGGAAATCCTGAAACACTTGGTGGCTGGCATTTCTTCCGTCATAAGAAGTAACCAAAAAATACCACTGGCGTGCCAGTGCTCCTGCGGACCTGTGCCAGCTAACGTAATTACTGCAGACCCGAATATCTTAAAAATAAGACTGCCGTAGGCAGTCTTATTTTTATTCCCAATCTATATTCTTATGGTAAGGAGGGATTACATGAGTTACCGCATTGACTACGAGCCCCACAAGGATAAGCTTTATCCAGCATACAAGCCAAGGAAACAATCGCCTGTGGTTTTTATCGGCTGCCTGCTTTTTGTTATATTACTATTTGGCTGCTTTATTCGCTGCAATCCATCTGTTGAGAATACTTATAACGATTCCGTGGAACGACTGTGTATTTGGGTACAGGAGGAAACAGAAATTGGACGTAGGACCACAGCATATGCCAGCAAACTGTTAGATTATGAGATTGGCGGAGAATGAGACAACCATCTCTATCAGCGCAGTTTCACTGATATCTGCTGTCTTAGCGGTGTATGTTGTTCCCTTACGGTGGCTTCTGGGGTGGTTGCTGTCTGTAGCTGTACATGAAGCTGGACATATTTGTACTGTGCTGATTTTTGGAGGAAAAATTACTTTTTTCAGTGTTGGACACTTCGGTTGTGTTTTGGAGTGTATGGGATTGACAAGCAGACAGCAGTTAGCGGCAATTGCCGCCGGTCCGGTGTCTGGCCTGCTTCTGTGTGTGCTTAGTCTGCAGTTTCCATGCATTGCTCTGTGCGCGTTCCTTCATTCTGTATTTAACCTGCTTCCGTTTTACCCTCTGGACGGGGGAAGATTGTGGAAAAGAAGATAAAAGGGGTATGCTGTAAAAATACCTTGCAAATAGGGCTTTTGACGAGTACAATAATTAAGACAAATATAGCGAGGTAGAGTTATGACAGAACTGCTCCAAAGAATCCTGCCACAAGTGCAGAAACCTGCGCGGTATACAGGTGGTGAATATAACGAGGTAATCAAGAATCTGGATGATGTCCGGGTGCGTGTAGCATTTTGTTTCCCGGACACCTATGAGATCGGTATGTCCAATGTGGGCATGCGCATATTGTACGGTATCATGAACCGGATGGATGGGGTGTGGTGCGAGCGTGTTTTCCATCCCTGGGGGGATATGGAGGACGCTATGCGCAAGCATGGACTGCCTCTTTGGGCGCTGGAAAGTCAGCATCCGGTAAAAGACTTTGATATGATTGCTTTTACCATTGGTTATGAAATGTGCTACACCAATATTTTAAATATGCTGAATTTAGCTGGCATACCCATTCATAGCAAGGAGAGAACAGGCCTTAAAAACATTGTGTTTGCCGGTGGCGTCTGTACCTTCAATCCGGAGCCGTTGGCGGATTTTATAGACTTCTTTTCCTTAGGAGAAGGGGAGGAAATCACAGAGGAAATTATCAGCCTGTACGACAGGGCAAAGGCTGAGGAATGGTCAAAAGAACAGTTCCTGCTTGCTGTATCCAAAATCGACGGTGTGTATGTACCCTCTTTTTATGAGCATAGTTATAACGATGACGGAACGATTGCATCGGTGACAGCCAAAAACGGCGCGCCGGAAACTGTCACAAAGCGAATCGTTGAGGATTTGGACAAGGCATATTTTCCTACCAAAATGATTGTTGCTTCTACGGAGATTGTGCACGACCGGGGAAATCTTGAGGTGTTCCGTGGTTGTATTCGGGGATGCCGTTTCTGTCAGGCTGGTTTCTCATGCCGCCCTGTGCGCAGAAAGAGCGCCCAGGTTCTGAAACAACAGGCAATTGAAATGCTGGAGGATTCCGGCCATAACGAGATTACACTGTCCAGCCTGTCTACCTCGGATTACCGTGAGCTTAAGGAACTGACTGATGAACTGATTCCCTATTGCCGTGAGAATCGAATCAATCTGTCTGTGCCGTCCCTGCGGGCGGACAACTTCTCCAGAGAACTGATGGAAAAGCTGCAGACCCTCAGAAAAAGCGGCCTTACCTTTGCGCCGGAGGCTGGAACACAGCGTTTGCGGGATGTAATCAACAAAAATTTGACAGAGGATGAGATTCTCACTACCTGTGCAAATGCTTTTTCCGGCGGTTGGAATCATGTAAAACTGTATTTTATGCTGGGCTTGCCCACGGAAACGGATGAGGACGTTCTTGGAATCGCGGATTTGGTTTATAAGGTGATCCGCACATGGAAAGAGCATGCCAGCAACAAAAAGAGGGGTCTTTGTGTCCATGTAGCTACAGCCTATTTTGTGCCCAAGCCCCATACCCCATTCCAGTGGGAGAAGCAAATAGAACCGGAGGAATACTTGCGCCGCTGCAGACTTCTCAAGGATCATTTCTACTCTAAATCCATAGAGTATAATTACCATACGCCGGATATCAGCCGCCTGGAGGCAGTTACTGCCCGTGGTGACCGGCGTTTGGGCCCTGTTATTGAGGAGGCAGCCAAAAACGGCGCCAAGCTGGATGGCTGGGACGAGTATTTTAATTACAAAATTTGGATGGACGCGTTTGAAAAATGCGGCGTTGATCCCAATTTCTATACTGTCCGTGGGTATGGTGAGGTGGAAATCCTTCCGTGGGACAGGATTGATGTGGGTGTTTCCAAGAAGTTTCTGCTGCGTGAACGGAAAAGAGCATACGAAGAGAAAATTACGCCGGACTGCCGCCTGGGCTGCGGCGGCTGCGGTGCGGATCGCCTTTTGAAGGAGGTGGAGTGCGATGCCTAGGCTGCTGTTTGAAAAGACGGGAAATGCTGTCTGGATCTCCCATCTGGATCTTATGCGTATGTTTCAGCGTGCCTTTAAGCGGGCCGGTTTGCAGCTGAAGCATAGCCAGGGCTTTAATCCAAGACCCTCTGTTTCCATCGCGCTGCCTTTGTCCGTAGGCGTGGATAGTAGGTGTGAGCTGCTTGATTTTGAACTTGACGGGCAGGAAGTGTCCGGTGAGCTAATCACAGAGGCACTGAACAGGTCTTTGATTTCCGGTGTCTGTGTGCGTAGCTGCTACGATGATGGCAGAAAACTCCGCGAACTTGCCTTTTTGCAGTGTGTTGTAACGCTGGAATACGATAATGGCATCCCTGCTGGTGCGCAGTGGGCAATTGAGGAACTTTTTAGCAGGCAGGAAGTACTCGTTCCCAAGAAAACGAAAAATGGCCTGCAGGAGCAGAATATTATCCCTATGGTCTGCAAGTGTTCACTAAATTCCATTGATCCGCATATCCTACAAATAGATGCGCTGGTATGCTGCCAGAATCCTACCCTAAACCCCATGCAGCTTGCTGCCGCTATCGAACTGTA
This sequence comes from Faecousia sp., assembly GCA_045538415.1. Classification (GTDB taxonomy): domain Bacteria; phylum Bacillota; class Clostridia; order Oscillospirales; family Oscillospiraceae; genus Faecousia. The sequence continues at coordinate 54,162 of JAZSRI010000093.1, forward strand.
TTTACCGGAGTATAAGGCGGATTTTGTAAAGTGCGCTAGAGTGGAGATTTTTGACGGAAATCAATCTATTTTTAGATAAGGAGCTTTTTATGGAAGTAAATCCCAATGTGATTTTGGAAGAATGTCCCATCTGCCGGGGCAGTGGATTTTTGGTACATGAAGGCGGGTGGAATGTGCAGGTAGAATGTACTGACTGCAGCGCCCATACTGTTTATGTGGAGTACGAAACAGAGGAGGAAAAGAAAGAGGCTGAGACTAAGGTGGTCAGACTCTGGAATCTCGGTAAGGTAATTAAGTCTGATATAGGGGAATAAATATTTAAACTTTTTTGAAAAAAGGGCTTGCATTTTGCGAATCGGTGTGCTATTATATCAAAGCTGTCGTGAGACGCAAGCAAAATCCGGGTTTGGCGAAGTTTGGTATCGCGCTTGAATGGGGTTCAAGAGGCCGCTGGTTCGAATCCAGTAACTCGGACCATTAAGACCGAAGGAGTTCACTCCTCCGGTCTTAATTTTTTGACATTAGCCAATGACATACAGGCTACCATTGAAACCGCGGATTCTCTCCTGGAAAAACGAGGAATTATCAATGGGACCATACTGGCCATTCCCGACGGCGTTTCTGTAATTGTACAGTAAAATAATTAGCACAAAACCCTGATTTTCACGAAAAAAACACTTGCATTTTGTAATTATATGTGTTACAATACATCGGTCTGAAAACAAGGTGAGTCCTCTGTGGTGCCGGGAACCATATCGCCGGAGCCAACGCTGCATGAACGCCTAATATTAAGGAGGACATAGATATGGATTTAGTTAAGGCTCTGTCTAACCAGTACCTGAAGGAAGAACTGCCCGAAATGAACGTTGGCGATACTGTCCGTGTTCATGTGCGCATCAAGGAAGGCTCCCGCGAGCGTATCCAGGTGTTCGAAGGCACTATCATTGCCCGCAAGCATGGCGGCATCGGCGAGACCATCACTGTTCGCCGTATCAGCCATGGCGTTGGCTGTGAAAAGGTTTTCCCCGTGCATTCCCCCCGGATTGCTGACGTTGAAACCGTCCGTAAGGGTAAGGTGCGCCGTGCCAAGCTGTACTATCTGCGTGAGCGTACCGGCAAGGCTGCTAAGGTCAAGGAAAAGGTTTAATTTCAAATTCCGTAAAAAAAGAGGGGCAACCCTCTTTTTTTATTGCCTAAAATCGTATATAATATCCATATCATGCGTTTTATTCCGGGTGAGGTCATTTGAATGGAAAATAATAAATTTGAATCTGGGAAACCGGTGGACAATGCCGGGAATACCATAAAAAATAAAACCGGCTGGAGAGAGGATGCACTGGCTTATCTGCAGGACATTGTTCACGCACTGGCGGTCATCCTGCTTCTTTTCCTGCTGCTTTTTCGGATTGTAATTGTCAACGGTCCATCCATGGAGGACACCCTTGTTCATAATGACTGTGTCATTTTACTCAACAGCCTGTTTCACCGGAATTTCAGTGAGGGAGATATTGTTGTAATTAGCAAGGAGTCTTTTCGCGATGGCGAGCCTATTATCAAAAGGATTGTTGCAACCGAGAACCAGCGGGTGGATATCGATTTTGAATCAGGGATTGTATATGTGGATGATACGCCTGTTTCGGAGCCCTATACAAAAACACCAACAAATCTTAAGGAGGGAATTGAATTTCCTTTAACTGTACCGGAGGGCTGTGTGTTTGTAATGGGAGATAACCGGAATGACTCCAAAGACAGCCGCAGCTGTGAAATCGGAATGATAGATACAAGACAGATACTTGGAAAGGCGTTCTTACTGGTATTTCCCGGGGCAAACCCGGATACACAGCAGCGCCAGCTGAATAGAATTGGGGCATTGTAATGGCAGATAACGATCGTATGAATATCCAGTGGTATCCCGGCCACATGACCAAAACCCGCCGGCAGATCGAAGCGGATTTGAAGCTTGTGGATGCGGTGTGTGAAATTGTGGATGCGCGAATCCCGGTTTCCAGCCGCAATCCGGATATTGATGCCATCTGTGGCAATAAACCGCGAATTATCATTCTCAACAGGATGGATTTGGCGGACCCGGCAGCCACGAAGCGCTGGATCGCCTATTTCCGAGAAAAAGGCTATGCGGCTGTGGCTACGGATTGTAAAAGCAGAAAAGGTATTGCAAGCTTCCAGCCTGCAGTCCGTTCTGTATTGAAGGAAAAGATCGAGCGCAATGCGGCTAAGGGCATGAATAAACCCTTGCGGGTAATGATTGTGGGCATTCCGAACGTTGGAAAGTCTACCCTGATCAATCAAATTTCCGGCAGAAAGGGCGCAAAGGCTGAGAACAGGCCGGGCGTTACGCGAGGCAAACAGTGGGTAACTGTGGATACAAGTCTTTTGCTTTTGGATACCCCCGGTATTCTGTGGCCGAAATTTGAAGATCGGGAAGTTGGCATGATGCTTGCCTATACCGGTGCGGTTAAAGAAGATATTATTGATATCGAGGAATTGGCTTCCAGATTGATGGAGCTGCTTTTAAAGCGCTATCCCCAGACCATTTCAGGCAGGTACGGTGTGGAAGCGGAAGCCGGAACGCCGGGCTATGAACTTCTGGAAATGGCTGGCCGGAAGAGGGGATATCTTGTTTCCGGCGGTGAAATCAACACAGAGCGCATGGCTAAAGTGCTGCTGGATGAATACCGCAGCGGTAAGCTGGGATGCATTACATTTGAAGAACCGGAGGACAGGACATGAGCCAGATCGATATGTGGCAGATAGAGCGTAGCTTTTTTGAAAAAGGTTTTCGTGTGATCTGCGGTGTGGATGAAGCAGGCAGAGGCCCTTTGGCCGGTCCGGTCTGTGCGGCGGCGGTTATCCTGCCGGAGAATGTACTGATTCCCGGGCTCAATGACAGTAAAAAGCTCTCCGATAAGAAACGCAGAGAATTGTTTCCCGTTATTCAGGAAACAGCCCTTGCCTATGGGATTGCCTTTGCCGACCATGCTGAAATTGACCAAATTAACATCCTGCAGGCTACCTATCTTGCCATGGAGCGGGCCATCGCGAAACTTTCAGTTAAGCCGGATCTTGCGCTGATCGACGGAAACAGGGCGAAGGATTTTGGTGTTCCGGTTGAAACTGTTGTATCCGGTGATAGCCTTAGCGCAAGCATCGCCGCGGCGTCCGTCCTTGCCAAGGTGACCCGTGACGACTATATGATCGCCCTTTCACAGCAGTATCCACAATACCAGTTTGAAATACATAAGGGTTACGGCACTAAGGCACATTATGCGGCCCTTGCTCAGTTCGGTCCCAGTCCGGTTCACAGAATGACGTTCCTGAAAAAATTGTATGGCTAAGAATAATCTGTCCGGTGCTTGGGGTGAGGCACTTGCCGCTGAGTACCTTAAGAAAAAGAAATTTAAGATTGTGGCTATGAACTACAAATGCCGCTTCGGCGAATTGGACATCATTGCCCAGAACAGGAAGTATCTTGTATTTGCCGAAGTGAAGCTGCGAAAGAATGACCGGTTTGCCACAGCCCGTGAGTTTGTGACCTATCAAAAACAGGAACGCATACGTACCACAGCGTCGGTTTTTCTGGATGAACATCCTACACAGCTGCAGCCCCGCTTTGATGTTATTGAAATTTATGCCCCGGATGGGGTAGAGACAAAATCACCTGTTATCAACCATTTGGAGGATGCTTTCTTATGAAATTCCCTGTCTTTGACCTGCACTGCGATACAGTTCTGAAGCTTATTGGGGACAAAAGACAGCCGGCACAGGAACTGCGGGAAAATTCATGCCATATTGATCTTTTGCGCGGCAAGGAGTTTCCCGGATACTGCCAGTGCTTCGGGCTGTTTACCACTTCCCACATGCAGAAGTATGGGAAAGATCCTGTTGCTATGTTTGAACTGGGGCTTGACAGAATCCTCTACCAGTTGGATAAGAACAGTGATCTGATCCGCCAGGCGTATACAGCAGATGATGTTCGAAAGAACAGAGAAGATGGGGTAATGTCTGCAATTTTAACGCTGGAGGGCACAGCCGGTTTTGGTTATGACCCCGCCATGCTGGAGCAGCTATATAAGCTTGGCTTTAGAATTGTTTCTTTGGGATGGAATGAATCGAACCCTCTTACAGGTTCCCATGAAACTGGTGGTGGCCTGACAGATATGGGCAGAGCCTTTGTGCAGGAAGCCCAGCGGCTTGGCATGATTATAGATGTCAGCCATATCAGTGACGAGGGCTTCTGGGACATTATGGATGTTACCCAGGCACCGGTGGTTGCCACCCACTCCAACAGCAGAAGGATATATAATGTGAGCCGCAATCTTACGGACGATATGTTCCGTCATATCTGCCAGACAGGGGGCGTTGCCGGATTCAATATGTACAGCGATTTTATAGGGGTTAACCCCAAGCTGACCGATGTCTGCGGACACTTCCTCCACTGGCTGGAACTGGACCCGGAGGGAAAACATATTGCCCTTGGAGGCGATTTGGACGGGTTTGACGATTTACCTGAGGGTTTTCGTGGTGTGCAGGATTATCCTGCCCTTGCGGATCATCTGCTGAATATGGGACTTACAACAGAAAAGCTTGAGAATATTTTCTGGAGCAACGCATTGGGGGTGCTGGATAAATGCTGTACATAAGCAGCAGAAATAAAGCGGAAACCTATACCGCGTACCGGGCGTTCCGGGAAACCGGACCGACAGATGGGGGGATGTTTCTTCCTTTCCGTCTGACACCGTTTCAGGAGGATACCCTTGTGAAACTGTTCCGCGGCACTTTCCATGAGGCAGTTGCCACGGTACTGAACGTTTTTCTCCCGGTAAAGCTTACCGGATGGGATGTGGAGCTGTGCGCCGGCCGAAATATCTGTATCTGCCGAAAGATGCCCCATAAGCTGATTCTTTCGGAAACATGGCACAACCCAGAGGGAAATTACAATTTTTTTGAAAAGTCTGTTTACAGAAAGCTTACGGGCAAGGTTGCCATAGTACCCCCCTGGGCCAGAACCGCCATCAAAACAGCGGTACTGTTCGGTATCTACGCACAGATATATAAGACAGGCACAAGAAAATTTGATATTGTAACAGATACAAGTGATTACACATCTTACCTGTCTGCGTGCTTTGCAAAAAAATTGGGTCTGCCTATCAATAAAATACTAATTGCCTGTCAGGAGGATGACGGGCTTTGGGAATTTGTCCACAAGGGTGCGTTCCTGTCAAACGGCGCTGCGCAGCCGGGTCTGGAAGCACTGATCTGTATGCTCTACGGACACGGACAAGTCAGCAAGTTTTTGGCAGCTATGGAATACAAAGTGCAATATACTTTGGATATGGAGTTGCCCCCGCTCTGCAATCATGACTTCTTCGGGGCGGTTGTGGGAAAACAACGGCTTGAAAGTGTTGTAAAAAGCGTTTTCCGCTCCTGTGACTATGTGCTTACAGAAGACGCCGCCAGAATGCACTGCGCGTTGATGGACTACCGGGCGAAAACAGGGGAGAGCAGGGAAACTGTGCTGTTTGTGGACAATAATCCCGCAAAGGATGCCGGCTGGATCCGAAATGCAGTGGGACTTACTTCAGAGCAGATATCCCGCTTGCTCGGCGTGGTTAAGGAGTAGGTCATATGGCTTTATACGCAATTGGAGATCTTCACCTGTGCCTTGGCGCTGAGAAACCTATGGATGTATTTGGAGGCAATTGGGTTGGTTATATGCAGAAGCTGAAAGAAGGCATCAGTATGATTGGCCCGGAGGACACCACAGTTCTGCTCGGAGATCTTTCCTGGGCGCTGGATCTTCAGCAGGCAAAAGAAGATTTTGCATGGATCCATGAGATACCCGGCAGGAAGATTATCCTAAAAGGAAATCATGATTACTGGTGGAGCACAGCGGCAAAATTTTACAAATTTTGTACCCAGAACGGTTTTGCTGACCAGTGGATTCTTAATAATAACCATTATGTCTACGGCGATTGGGCAATTTGCGGAACCAGAGGGTGGTTTTTTGAGGAAGAACGCAGTGGACAGCAGGACGAAAAGGTTTTCCGCAGGGAGTTAATCCGCCTGGAAGCTTCCTTAAAATCTGCCGGAGATATGGAAAAAATGGTCTTTCTCCACTATCCGCCAAAGTACAAAGGGTACGAATGCAGTGAGATTCTGGAGCTTCTGCACAGGTATCAGGTAAGACGGTGCTTCTACGGTCACCTGCACGGCGCAAGCCACGGACTTGCTCTGGAAGGTCAATGGGATGGCATTGAATACCGGCTTGTATCCGCGGATTACCTTAGATTCAAACCGTTCTTAGTAATTTCATAAAAAATTTAAGAAAAGTGTGGACATTTGACGTATTATTTGTTAGAATACTTCGGATGCAAATTTTATATTTTTTGGTTGTGGCCAACACAGCCTTAAATTTGGGAGGATACTAGAAATGAATGTCAAGAGCATTGAAAAAAACGGCAACCAGGCTACCATCGTTGTTGAGATCGACAAGGATCTGATGGAGTCCGGCGTACAGAAAGCTTACATGAAGGCCCGTAAGAACATCATGATCCCCGGCTTCCGTAAGGGTAAGGCACCCCGTAAGATGATCGAGGCTATGTACGGCGCCCATGTTTTCTTTGAAGACGGCCTGGAGGAGATTTTCCCCGAGGTGTACGAGCAGGCTGTTGTAAAGCAGGATGTGAAGGCTGTTGGCCGTCCCAGCCTGACTGATATGCAGATCAGCGAGGACAACATTGTCACTATTACTCTGACCACCGACGTATATCCCGAGGTCACCTTGGGTGATTACAAGGGCATCGAGGTTGAGAAGGCTGAGGCCACTGTTTCCGATGAGCAGGTGCAGGCTGAGCTGGACCGTATGGCACAGAACGTTGCTTCCACCGAGACCGTCGAGCGGGCTGCTAAGATGGGTGACACTGCAAATATCGACTTTGAAGGCTTCGACAATGGTGTTGCCTTTGAGGGCGGCAAGGGTGAGAACTTTGATCTGAAACTTGGATCCGGTTCTTTCGTTCCCGGCTTTGAGGAGCAGGTTGTTGGCATGACTGCCGGCGAGGAGAAGGACATTGACATCACTTTCCCCGAGGACTACAAAGCGGATCTGGCAGGTAAGCCCGTTGTTTTCCATGTGAAGCTGAATAAGGTCACTGTGACCAATGTTCCCCAGCAGGATGACGAGTTTGCCAAGGACGTTTCCGAGTTTGACACTCTGGAAGAGCTGAAGAACGACATTCGCCAGAAGGCTTTGGAATCTGCCCAGAAGCAGATTGACGCAGCGTTTGAAAACGCGTGCGTGGAGAAGGCTGCTGAGAATACTACCGTTGATATGCCTGCGGCACTGATCGAGTCTGAGCTGGACAACCAAATGGAGCGCTTTGCTTACCAGCTGCAGATGAGCGGCTATTCCATGGACGCTTACGCCAAGATGATGGGCGGCGATATGAACACCATGCGCAACGCCTTCCGTCCCAATGCCGAAAAGCAGGCTAAGATCAATGTGACCCTGGCTAAGATCGCTGAGGTTGAGCAGATCGAAGTTACTGATGAAGATATTGCTGCTGAGTACGAGGCAATGGCAAAGCAGTATGAGCTGGAAGCAGACAAGATCAAGGGCATGGTTCCCGAGGAGGAGCTGAAGTCCAGCCTGCAGACCCGTAAGGCTGTTAAGCTGATCGTGGAAGCTGCTGTTCCTGTTGCCCCCAAGGCCAAAGAGGAGAAGACTGAGGAATAAGTCTTCCAATAAATGGTTAGAATGTTTCAAACCCTGAAAGGAGACATCACCATGAGTTTTATCCCCTATGTTGTTGAACAGTCCAGCCGCGGAGAACGCAGCTATGACATTTTCTCCCGGCTGCTCAATGACCGTATCATTTTCCTGTCGGAAGAGGTCAATGACACCACCGCAAGTTTGATTGTTGCCCAGCTTCTGTATTTGGAGGCTCAGGACCCTGATAAGGATATTCAGTTCTATATCAATAGTCCCGGCGGCAGTGTAACTGCCGGTATGGCAATCTACGATACCATGCAGTACATCAAGTGCGATGTAGCAACCATTTGCGTTGGTATGGCAGCGTCTATGGGTGCGTTCCTGCTGGCTGCCGGTACTAAGGGCAAGCGTATGGCGCTGCCCAATTCCGAGATTATGATCCACCAGCCCTCTGCAGGTACCCAGGGTCAGATTACTGATATGGCAATCCACATGAAGCGTCTGGAAACCATTAAGTCCCGGATGAACCGTATTCTTGCTGAAAAGACCGGTAAGAGCGTGGAGGAAGTGACCAACGCCTGTGAGCGGGACAATTTTATGACCAGCGACGAGGCACTGGCCTTTGGCCTGATCGACCGTGTGCTGGAGCGGCACTAATTTTCCGGAAAGGCGGTACTCGTAAATGTCCAAGAAGGCAGACGAGCAGCTGCTCAGATGTTCTTTTTGTGGTAAGACTGAGGCACAGGCCCGTCTTGTGGCCGGTCCCGGTGTATGTATCTGCAGCGATTGTGTGCAGGCCTGCAGCGATTTGCTGATGGAGGATTCTTACACAGAGGATATGCCGGATCATCTGCCTACACCTATGGAGATGAAGGCATATCTTGACCAGTACGTGATTGGTCAGGATGAAGCTAAAATTGCACTGAGTGTAGCTGTCTACAACCACTACAAACGTATTTTCCTTGCAACCAATACAGAGGTAGAGCTCCAAAAGAGTAACATTCTTTTAATTGGTCCTACAGGCTGCGGCAAGACTCTGTTTGCTCAGACTTTGGCCCGGGTTCTAGACGTTCCCTTTGCAATTGCGGACGCGACCACACTGACAGAAGCCGGTTATGTAGGCGACGATGTGGAGAATATCCTTGTGCGTCTGCTGCAGGCTGCTGAGTTTGATGTGGAACGTGCCCAGCGCGGTATTATCTATATCGATGAAATGGATAAAATCGCGAGAAAGAGTGAAAATACCTCTATAACCCGTGACGTTTCCGGTGAAGGCGTTCAGCAGGCTCTGCTGAAAATTCTGGAAGGAACAGTTGCCAATGTACCACCTCAGGGCGGCAGAAAGCATCCCCAGCAGGAGATGATTCAGGTGGATACTACCAACATCCTCTTTATCTGCGGCGGTGCCTTCGACGGTCTTGACAAGATTATTGAAGCTCGGACAGACAAATCTGCCATCGGCTTTGATGCCCCTGTGGAGAGTAAGAAAAAGCGTGACCTTGGTAAGATTCTTGCTAAGGTTCAGCCTCACGACCTGCTGAAGTTTGGAATCATTCCGGAACTTGTGGGCCGTATGCCTGTAATCACCAGCTTGCAGGATCTGAAGAAAGAAGATCTTGTCCGTATTCTGGTGGAACCTAAGAATGCGTTGACCAAGCAGTATAAGGAGCTGCTTGCCCTTGAAAACGTTGAACTTGAGTTCCAGCCGGAGGTTCTGGACGCAGTGGCGGAAAAAGCCATTGAGCGCCAGATCGGTGCCCGTGGTCTGCGGGCGGTGATGGAACAGACCATGACGAAAATTATGTATGTGATCCCCTCCGACCTCTCTATTAAGAAGGTAATCATTACCCCCGAATGTATCCAGGGCGGAGAACCTAAACTCATCCGGGATAAAGCACACCCCCGGCAGAAGATCACAGCCAAAAAACACTGATTTTAGGGGGTAGTTTACTACCCCCGATTTTCAATATATCCCCAGGAAGGAGAAAAACCATGAGTGAAATATATATCTCCGGTAATATGCCGGTTTTGGCACTTCGTGGTATTGCGGTTTTTCCGGAACAAACTGTACACTTTGACGTAGGCCGCATTAAGTCTGCCCTTGCGTTGGAAGAAGCAATGAAAAAAGACCAGACGCTTTTGCTGATTCCCCAGAAAAATATTGTGGATGATGATCCGGACCTGTCTGGTCTATATCCCATCGGAACTGTTGTAAAGGTTAAGCAGGTTCTGAAATCTCAAACGGAGAACATCCGTGTACTTGTGACGGGTCTGTACCGGGCAAAGATCTCTGAACTGAGCCAGACAGAGCCATTCCTTGCAGCTTCTGTGGAAACTGTGTCTGAGGTATCCGTCACAGATGCTATTCGCGCCCGTGCCCTGCGCAGGGAGGCGACGACTGCTTACGGTAACTATCTGGAACTGGTGGAGCGCCCTTCCCAAACCATCCAACTTAAAATTCTGGCTTCCGACAGCAGTGGCTACATTGCCGATGCTATTACACAAAATTCCGGTTTTGACTATCGGGATAAGGCAAAAGTTCTTTGTCAACTGAACCAACTTCGTCGGTTGGAGTTTGTGATCAAACTCCTACAGCAGGAAATCCAAATGCTTCGTCTGGAAACAGAGATTCAGGAAAAAACCCGGGCCCAAATCGATCAGGAGCAGCGTGACTACTATTTGCGTGAGCAGATGAAAGCGATCCGGGATGAACTGGGTGAAGGGGATGAATACTCTGAATTTGCTGAGTATGAAAAGAAAATTCTCCTTCTTAACCTGGACGAACAGTCTGAGGAAAAACTGAGGAAGGATCTGGAACGGCTCAAGAAGCAGCATTTCGGTTCCGCTGAGGCATCTGTCCTGCGCAATTATCTGGACACGGTATTTGAACTGCCTTGGAATAAGTATACGAAAGAGCGTATTGATGTGGAGGCTGCCAGAAAGGTTCTGGACAGGGAACACTTTGGTTTGCAGAAGGTGAAAGAGCGCATTTTGGAAACTATTGCTGTACGGCAGATTGCGCCCCACATGCCGCCGCAAATCCTGTGCCTTGTTGGCCCTCCCGGCGTGGGTAAAACCTCTGTTGCATATTCCATCGCCAGAAGCCTTAACCGTAAAATGGCCAGAATTGCTCTGGGTGGTGTCCATGACGAAGCGGATATCCGGGGCCACAGAAAGACCTATGTAGGTGCCATGCCCGGCAGAATCCTCTCTGCGATGATTCAAGCTGGTAGCATGAATCCGGTACTTCTATTGGATGAAGTTGATAAATTGGGCTCTGACCACAGAGGTGATCCCAGCGCAGCCCTTTTGGAAGTGCTGGACAGCGAGCAGAATAAAACCTACCGGGATCATTATCTGGAACTGCCCTTTGACTTGAGCAACGTTATGTTTATCACTACGGCCAATACTCTGGATACCATTCCCAGACCCTTGCTGGACCGTATGGAGATCATCGAGATTGGCTCCTATACGGATGAAGAGAAAGTAATGATCGCGAAGAACCATCTGATCCCCAAACAGATGGAGAAGCATGGCTTAAAGAAGAGCCAGCTGCGCATTACAGAAGATGGCATCCGTGAGATCATTCGCTGTTATACAAGGGAGTCCGGTGTGCGTACTCTTGAGCGTCATATCGCGCAGATCTGCAGAAAAGCGGATATGCAGATGCTGCAGCAGGACGCACCCAAGAAACTCACTGTCACCGGAAAGATTCTGGAGGAGTATCTTGGTGTGCGGAAATATCTGCCGGACCGGCTTCCCGGAAAGGATCAGGTAGGCCTCGTCACAGGCCTTGCGTGGACCTCTGTGGGCGGCGAAACTCTGGAGGTAGAAGTTAACATTATGGACGGTTCCGGCAAACTGGAGCTGACTGGTAACCTTGGAGATGTAATGAAAGAGTCCGCCCACGCGGCACTCAGCTATATCCGGGCAAATGTGAAGAAGCTTGGTATTGCGGAGGACTTTTATAAGACAAAGGATATCCATGTCCATTTCCCTGAGGGTGCGGTTCCGAAGGACGGACCGTCTGCGGGCGTTACTGTGTGTACAGCCATTGTTTCCGCGTTGACAGGCGCGGCTGTCCGCAGGGATGTGGCGATGACCGGCGAAATATCTCTGCGGGGCAGAGTTATGGCTATCGGGGGTCTGAAAGAGAAGACCATGGCGGCATTGCGCCACGGTATACGCACCGTGATCATTCCCAAGGACAATCAGCGGGATCTGGAGGAAATTGACCCTATCGTTCGGAACAGCCTCCACTTTGTTGTCGCTGAGACTATCGACACGGTTCTGGATAACGCCCTGAACCGTAACCACGAGGTCATCCCGGGAATTCTCCAAGATATCCCGGATGAGATTAAAAACAAACCCCACAAGCCTTTTATCCGCCAGTGAGGTGTGCGTATGAATTTTAACCGTGTGGATTTTTTGATTTCCGCAGCGTCTAAAAGAGATTTTCCGGCAGCGAGGCTGCCGGAGATCGCCTTCGCCGGTAAATCCAACGTGGGAAAATCTTCCGTTATCAACAGATTGCTGAACCGGAAAAATTTTGCCCGTGTGGGAGAAAAGCCGGGTAAGACCATTCACGTGAACTATTTTACTGTGGATGAAAAATGTTATTTTGTGGATTTGCCCGGTTATGGTTACGCTAAGGTGTCCCAATCGGAAAAAGACCGTTGGAGCCGTCTCATGGAATCCTACTTTGCTGAAAACCGTATTGATCTTGGTGTGATGATTGTGGACGCTAGACATGCCCCCACCAACAACGACATAACCATGGCAAGGTGGTTTCTGGACAGCCAATGCCCCTTTGTCGTGGTTGCTAACAAGCTTGATAAGCTGAAGAAAAGCGAAATTGAGCCTAACATGAACACAATCCGTACTGATCTGGAACTCCCGGAAAGCTGTCCGCTGATCCCCTTTTCCGCGGAGAAGGGAACAGGCAAGGAAGAACTGGTTAGATTGATTCTGCGGGCTGTTGGGGAGTGAGGATATGGAACTTACAGTTGGCGGCTGGAAATTCCGTGTAAATACCGAAGAAACCGCAAACTATTCTAAGGCTGTTTGGGAAGATCACTGTACCTGTGGCTACTGCAGAAATTTCTATGCCACCATTCTTGAGACTTATCCCAAACTGCAGCTATTTTTGTCCCAATTCGGTATGGACGCCCTCACCCCGGAGGAGCTGATGCCCATTGAGCCGAATCTTTGTATCGCTTCCTACTGCATCAGCGGTACAGTACTGCATAATGGAAACGGTCCAATCGACATTGGGGGTATTACATTTACTGTAACAACCCATGAACAGGCGGACTATGACACGGCCTGTAAGATACCCTATTTTGTACTTACTACCGGTTTTCTGGATCTGCCTTGGGTTTTGGAGGAGGACATGAACGAAGTTGTGTCTCCTGCCAATGAACCGGAGTACCTGCAAAGAATGGCCAATAAGCTACTTGGCGATATTGCGCCGGAAGAAATTTTTTCATAAACAAGGAACCGCGGCATTCGCATGAATGCCGCGGTTTAGATTGATTTAAAGGAAAACCACCGACCTTGTTTTTCTATGTGGTCGGTGGTAATACTTATGCCTTTGCTTCTTTCAGCGCTTTGGCCAGCTGATCGGGGCAGGAGGTGGGCTTCATACCGCAGTGGATACCATCCAAACGGGAAATGACATCATCCACGTCCATACCTTCTACCAGTTTGCAAATTCCCTGCAAATTACCATGGCAGCCGCCGGTATACTCTACGTTTATAACCTTTCCGTCCTCAATATCAAAGCTGACGCAGCGGGAACAAGTACCTTTGTTTTGATGTTCGTAATGCATATGTGCTATCCTTTCTTACTCTGTAATATCAAAAAGTTTTGCTTCTGTAAAATTAACAAGCGCTTCCGGGGAGATCAGTATTTGATGTCCACGTTCACCGGCAGAAACCGCAATCTCATCGTACAAGATACAGGTTTCATCGAAGAAGGTTGGGTACTTTTTCTTCATTCCCACGGGGCTGCATCCACCACGGATATATCCTGTAACCTGCAGCAGTTCCCTGACCGGCAGCATGGAAATACTTTTATCACCAGCTGCTTTGGCTGCTTTTTTTAGATCCAATTCGCAGCATACAGGGATGCAAAAAACATTGATTCCGGTTTTTACACCACGGGCAACCAAGGTTTTAAACACCTGCTCCGGTGGAAAATTTAACGCGGCAGCTGCATGCATGCCGTTCAGATCCTGTTCATCATACGCATAAAAACATTCCTTGCATGGAATTCCCGACTGCTGTATCAGCCGTACTGCATTTGTTTTTGAAGCCAAATCTATCACCGGAATCATTATATGATAATATTGCAAATCTTTCAAGTAGGAATTATTGGGCAAAATACGGTTAACCTACACAAAAAGGAGGTTAACGCCATGATCGATTCAAATAAAGCAGATATGAAAGAGCAGGAAAGAGAACTCATCAATGACCTTGGTTCAGACATCACAAAAAGCAGCAAGGGCAATATCTATACCCTGACCATTATTGGTCAGGTTGAAGGTCATCAGGTTCTGCCCGAGACTGCCAAAACAACGAAATATGAGCATGTGCTGCCACTGCTTGCCGGACTTGAGGAAAGTGACGATATAGATGGATTGTTACTTCTACTCAATACCGTGGGCGGCGATATCGAGGCAGGCCTGGCCATAGCAGAGATGATTGCGGGAATGAAAAAGCCAACAGTTTCCCTCGTCCTTGGTGGTGGACATTCTATAGGTATCCCCCTTGCTGTCTGTACCAAAAAATCCTTTATAACACCTACAGCCAGCATGACCGTCCATCCTGTGCGCATGACCGGACTTGTTGTGGGCGCGCCGCAGACCTTCCGGTATTTTCAGCGGATTCAGGAGCAAATTACGGATTTTGTTACAGAAAATTCCAATATTTCCAAGGAACAGTTTGAACGTTATATGATGGCGACAGGGGAGATGGCCACAGATGTGGGTACAATCCTGTATGGAAAGGAAGCTGTAAGTTCCGGTCTTATTGATGAATTGGGTGGCCTGAGCGACGCGTTGAGTACACTGCACACCATGATAGATGAACAAAGAAAAGAGAAAAACCAATAAATTTTATAATCGCACTGGAATTTTAACGTTATATGTGTTATTATAGTTGATACCGTTTTTGAAGGGGGGACAGGCATACAGTGAAATTATTAACTTATCTGGTATATGGCTTAATAAGCGGCTTTTCTGAGCTTGTGCCTGTCTCAGCACCTGCTCACAGGCAGCTTATGCAGTACATTTTCGGTATGGATGGCAATACAGCGCTTTTGAACGTTTTCGTACATATTGGCGTTTTGCTATCTGTTTTAGTTGCACTTCGCGAAACCATCAGTCGTATTCGCAGAGAAAAGGCACTTGTCCACAGTGCAAAACGTAAGCGTTCCGGAAACTATGATATGCGCGCGGTCTATGACTTGCGCATTGTAAAAACCGCGGCGCTTCCTATGATCATAGGCTTTGTCCTGTACGCCTACTTTGGAAACAATACACTGCGTCTTGTGCCATATTGCCTTATGTTCCTTCTTTCCGGATGCATCTTGCTGCTAAGCGATCACATGCGTCAGGGCAATAAAGACTCTCGTCATGTTTCGGCGCTTGGAGCTATCTCCATAGGCATCACCAGCGCTTTTTCCGCTGTTCCCGGTATTTCACGGATTGCTGCCGGTACATTCTGCTGTAGCTTGATTGGAACAGACAGATCCAATGCTTATCTTTGGTTGGTTCTTTTGTCTGTCCCGGCACTGATTGTGTTTATCTTTCTGGACGTAATTGCCGCGTTTGCCATAGGAGCAGGATCAATTTCATTTGTCTTCATTCTGCTGTGCATTGTTGCCGCACTTGCGGCTTTTGGCGGCGGGTATGCCGCAATTACTTTTATGAATTATCTTGCGGTGCGTGTCGGTTTCTCCGGCTTTGCCTATTACAACTTTGGCGCGGGAATCTTTTCCTTTATCCTGTATTTGATTACTTAAGGAGGTATTTTGATGGCTAACGATAAACGTAAATCGCAGGCGCAACAGGCCGCGGCTGCTGCCAACAAAGCTTCCAAGAAGAACACACCGGCAAAATCCGGAAAAAGTGCTTCTCCTAAAAAGCCGGTATCGGAAGCGGAGCCTGTACATAAAATTTCCGGACGGGCTGTTAGCTCTATCATTTTTCTGGCAGTGTTTGTCGTAATGCTGGTGATTTATTTCCTTCCAGCAGGAAATGATGGCCAGCTTCTACGACTGATCGGTAAATTTATCCACGGTATCATCGGTCGGGTAGGTTATATTGTTGCCATTCCCGGTTTTCTGTACCTGTTTATAATCCATGCTTTCAGTGGAAAACGTCCTGTAATAATGCGCACAATTTGCCTGGGCGTGTTTATTCTGCTGTGCGGCTGTATCTCTCATTTGGTGCTGGATAACGGTGTGATGACACTGAAAAACCCCGGCATTCTGAAGGAACTGTATCTGGGCGGCATTGGCGGCAGTACCGGTGGCCTGCTCTGCGGTTTGATTGCATTGCTGGTGCGGTGGTTGTGCGGCACTGCGTTTTCCTATATCCTCTTTGGCATTGCTGCGGTATTTACATTGCTTGGCAGTATGCAGATTACCATTTTCAGCATTATTCGGGCTATTGAGGATCGCCCGAGAGCTGATTGGGTGGATAAGGAGCGGGAAGTCCGACAGGAACCTGCAGCAGTTGTGGTAAATCACATTGCCAACAAGCGAATTCACCACATGGAACAGAAGCGGCAGCGCCAAGCGGAGGCCGCACTGTGTCAGCCCGAACCGGTTGAGAAGCCTAAGCCTGCAAAGGTCATTGATATTGAGATCACCCAGGCGGCTGAGGCGGCTGAGACACCTACAAGTCCCAAAGTCAGCGACATGCTGACCCAGATCGATGCAGAAATTGAAAAACCTGTTGCCGCGGCAACAGGACCTGCAGTACAGGTGCAGGATGTTGAGGTGATCCCGGATGTTCTGACTTTCCCAGAAGAATATCCCAAGAAAATGCCTCCTTTTGAAAAGGAGAAGATTACCGAAAAGCCTGCTGCCACAGTAAAAACCGTGCCGGTTGGTGTAAAGAAAACAAAGTTAACACCTGCGGATACAAAGGAGTCTGCAGTTAAGGTTGCGGAAGAAATTGCGAAAAAGAAAGATAGTACCAGCGCGGAATACTGTTTCCCGCCTATTGATCTGCTAAAGATAAACAGCAATGCTTCTGCCGATGGAACCTCTGAAATGCGTGAAAATTCCCGCAGATTGAATGAAACGCTGGCAAGTTTTAAGATTGAGGCGCATATTATCAACGTTACCCGTGGACCCAGCGTCACCCGTTACGAGGTTGAGCTGGAAAAGGGTGTAAGGCTTAGTAAGCTGACAACAGCAGCCGATGATATTGCCTTGAGTTTGGGCGCGTCCGGTGTCAGAATCGCCGCTGTACCGGGGAAGATTTCCGTTGTTGGCATTGAGGTTCCCAACCGCGCGGTAACAATGGTTTCTCTTCGGGAGGTTATCGATTCCCAAGAGTTTAAGAAGGCAAAGTCTAAATCTGCTTTTGCCGTGGGTAAGGATATTGGTGGTAACTGCATCGTAGGTAACATTGCCCGGTTGCCCCACATGCTGATTGCGGGTACGACCGGTTCCGGTAAGTCTGTCTGCATGAATTCCATCATCATTTCCATTTTGTACAAGGCAAGTCCTGATGATGTGAAGCTTATCATGATCGACCCCAAAATGGTTGAGCTTGGTATTTACAATAGCATTCCTCACCTGCTGATTCCGGTGGTTACAGATCCTAAGAAAGCCGCAGGTTCTCTGCAATGGGCTGTTACGGAAATGATGCGCCGCTATAAGGCAATGTCTGATGCCGGTGTCCGTGATCTAGAGTCCTACAACAGCATTGTAGAGAATCAGGAGACAGAGGGAAAGAAGCTTCCCCAGGTAGTTGTAATCATCGATGAGCTGGCTGACCTGATGCTGGTTGCGGCAAAGGAAGTGGAAGAGTCTATCTGCCGTATCGCCCAAATGGGCCGTGCTGCCGGTATCCATCTGGTAATTGCTACGCAAAGACCCTCCGCTGATGTGATTACAGGCCTGATGAAAGCAAATATCCCCTCCAGAATCGCTTTTTCTGTTGCTTCGGCTATGGAGTCCAGAATCATTCTGGATACGCAGGGTGCGGAGAAACTGGTTGGCAAGGGTGATATGCTCTATGCTCCTATTGGTAACGGAAAGCCAAAGCGTGTACAGGGTTGTTTTGTAAGCGATGCTGAGGTGGAAGCTGTGGCTTCCTATGTGAAAACAAATTACGTCACCAGCTATGACAATGAGGTTATTGAGGAAATTGAGCGGAAAGCTGCGCAAACGGGTAACAAGCCTGCCGCTTCCGACCCAGAACCCAATAAAGATGAACTGGATGGTGACGAGATGCTTCCCGCCGCAGTGGAAGTGATCCTTGAGACGAAACAGGCTTCTGTTTCCATGCTTCAGCGCCGTTTAAAGCTTGGCTATGCCCGGGCCGCGCGGATCGTGGATGAAATGGAAGAAAAAGGGATTGTTGGTCCATTCCAGGGAAGTAAGCCCAGAGATATCCTGATCACAAAGGAGCAATGGGAGGCAATGAAAGGCGGTCAGTCCTGTCAGATGGGATTCGATGATTTATCGGAGCCTGAGCCGGAAGATAATGAAGAAGTACCCTTTTGATCGGTCTATACAGGCGGAGCCTGTTTAGAAAAAACAATTTACATCGCATCCGGAGAGCCGGAGCGACAGTAAGGAGGCAAATTTAATATGAAAAATGTCAAAAAGATGGTGGGGGTATCCCTGCTGATTGCCGTGGTGGTTGTACTGCAGCTGATAGGCACACTACTGCCCATCAAGCTTGGCCCGGTGTCTATTTCTCTGGTACTGGTGCCTATTGTCATCGGTTCTGCCGTCTATGGACCCGGTGCCGGCGCGTTATTGGGAGCTGCTTTTGGTGTAGTGGCAACCATATGCTGCATCAACGGCATGGACGCTGGCGGCCACATGGTATTCCAGGCAAGCCCCATTATGTGTATTCTTGTGGTCATGGCTAAGGGCATTCTGTGCGGCGCCGTTTCCGGCTGGGCTTACCGTCTGCTGTCCCATAAGAGTTCCTATGCAGCCATGCTGGTTGCGGCAATTCTTTGCCCCACTGTAAACACCGGTGTATTTCTGATTGGTATGAACCTGTTCTTTATGGACGTTCTTAAGATATGGGCAGGCGGTAGCGATGTGGCGGGGTATTTACTCACTGGTATTATCCTTATCAATTATCTTCCGGAGCTTGCCTTGAATGTGGTTCTTAGCCCGGTTAGTCAGAGAATTATCCATACTGTTAAAAAGTAAGTCTTGTTATTTAAGAACCGACAGTGAAAACTGTCGGTTCTTTTTTTCATATTTGCTCTGCAGCAGCATAGGATTCATCAAGGTGATGCTTATGAATTGCGCATGGGAGGCCTACCTAAACATTCTCCCTTCAAGATTAAGACCGCTTGTGGACAAGTATTCGGAGACGCTCCAGGTTGTCCGTCTCAGGTTAAGTGAACCGCCAGTTATTTGTTCCCAGCAGGGCAGGGTAGCCCTTGACAACGTTATAACTTCCCAAGACCTGCAATACTGCATTAACGCCGCATCGTCCTACTCACCTTGGACCGCAAAGACCGTAGCGGACGGTTTCATTACGGCCCGTGGCGGTCACCGGATAGGAATTTGTGGGGATGCGGTAGTTTCAGGTGGAAGAATGGAGGGGATTCGAACGCCTACATCTCTGGCTATCCGTGTAGCCAGGGATTATGTGGGAATTGCAGCAGGTCTGGAGAAAATAGCCGGCTCAGTATTGATTATAGGAAGCCCCGGAACCGGGAAAACCACACTTTTAAGAGATCTTATCCGCAGAAGGTCAAGCCTCCATGGGACATGCGTGTCCGTAGTAGACGAGCGACAAGAAATTTTTCCGTTATTAAGACAAGGGGAACTCTTCCACCCAGGGGAAAACACGGATATTCTTACCGGATGCCCGAAACCTCAAGGAATCATTCAGGTGCTTAGGAATATGGGGCCGTCGGTTATCGCGGTGGATGAAATCACAAACAAGCAGGACTGTCAGGCACTGACGGAAGCCGCTTGGTGTGGTGTTGATTTGGTTGCTACAGCCCATGCAAGAAATGCAAAGGAATTTTACGCTTCGGTTGTGTACAAGCCGCTGGTCCAAAGTGGGATATTTCAAACCCTTGTGGTCCTGCGCAGTGATAAGACTTGGTACACGGAAAGGATACCTCATGAATATTAAATGGATTGGCGCGTTGTTGATTGTTGCCTCCTGCGGGGCAGTAGGAATTAAGATGAGTATGGCGTATATTAAGCAGGAACGTCAGCTGGACCAGCTGCTTACATCTATGCATTACATAAAATGCGAATTGCAGTACAGGCTGACGCCGCTGTCTCAGGTGGTGTACCGGTGTACCGAACAGACAACAGGAGCCATTCGTGGGTTCTACCAAAATCTGCAGAGGGAGTTGGACATGCAGGATAGTCCAAATGCCCAGTACTGTATGCGATCCGCGCTGGCAAAGAGTGTTGACCTGTTCCCGTCCACTGTGTCAGTATTGCGGCGGCTGGGAGAGACATTGGGAGCATTCGATTTGGACGGACAGTTGATCGGTATCGAAGAGGCATCCAATTTCTGCCGAGAAAATATTGATACGTTTAAAAAGAACCGGAGAGACAGGATCCGTAACTATCAAACTCTCGGACTATGCGCGGGCGCGGCACTTGTAATTCTGTTTATGTAATATGGAAATTGATTTGATTTTTAAAATTGCCGCCATCGGTATTATCGTGTCCATTTTGAACCAGGTACTAAGCCGCTCGGGAAGGGAAGAACAGGCTACTATGACGACCTTAACAGGTCTTGTGGTGGTGCTGATGATGGTGGCACAAAAGATTTCCGAACTGTTTAACCTGGTAAAGAACCTGTTTGATTTGTAATGAATATATTTTTAAAAACCATTGCCGGTTCTATTATTACGGTTATCCTCTGCGTTATACTCGCCAAGCAGGGTAAGGACATGTCTGTTCTGCTCGGCATTGCGGTTTGTTGCCTGATTGTAACTGCTGCGGCAGAATATCTCCATCCTGTAGTCGACTTCTTCAGAAAACTGCAGGCCATGGGAAACATTGACGGGGAAATTTTCAGTGTGCTGATGAAAGCGGTTGGAATTGGCCTGTTAGGAGAGATAGTTTCACTGATATGTGCCGACGGCGGTAATGCCGCATTGGGAAAGAGTGTTCAGATTATGACAGTTGCGGTGATGATTTGGATTGCCCTTCCTATTCTGCAGGAATTGTTAACCCTGATTGACAATATTCTGGGGGCAGTATGAGACGGTTTCTTTCTATTGTCATTGTACTATTTTTAATTGCAACCCCAGTGTGCGCGCAGGAGTTTACAGCCCCTGAGGCGCCGGAATCCGCTCAGAGATACATGCCAGAGAATATTCATTCCTTTGGCGAGGATCTCTGGTTTGTTATAAAGTCTGCCTTTTCAGATCTGCAGCCTTCACTGGCAGACGCCGCTGGAATCTGCCTGTCAGCCATTGCGGTTGTTCTGTTGGTGACTCTGACCCAAAGTCTCAGTGAGGGGACGAAAAAAATCACAGAGGTAACAGGAACGGTAGTCATCGGAGTTCTGCTCATAAGTCCGGCAAAAACACTAATTGGACTTGGGGCGGATACGGTTGTCAGTATAGGCGAATACGGAAAACTATTTATACCGGTCATGACCGCTGCCTTTGCAGCACAGGGAGGAATCAACGCCTCCGGAGCGTTATACACAGTGACAACTGTGTTTTGCAGCTTTCTCACAAGCCTCATATGTAAACTTTTAGTCCCTCTTGTATACGTTATGCTGTGCCTGAGCCTTGCCAGCGGCGCATTGGAGCAGGAAATGCTCGGAAAATTAAAAGATGCGGTGAAGTGGCTCGTTACCTGGTCGCTGAAAACAGTGTTGTATGTTTTTACCGGATTTTTGACAATCACCGGTGTTGTCAGCGGAACAACAGATGCTTCCTTGCTTAAAGCGGCAAAAATGACGGTTTCCGGATGTGTTCCGGTTGTTGGAGGAATCCTCTCTGACGCTTCAGAAGCAGTGCTGGTAGGTGCTGGAACCATGAAAAACGCAGCGGGTGTGTATGGGATAATTGCGATTCTGGCAATCTGGATTGGCCCGTTTCTGCAGATTGGTATTCAATACTTGCTTGTGAAATTCACAGCGGCTGTCTGTCAGATTTGGGGCACAAAGCAAACTGTTAACCTGATTCAGGATTTTTCAGGCGCAATGGGCTTGGTGCTTGCAATGACAGGGTCAGTGTGTACAATGCTGGTAATCAGTACAATTTGCTTTATGAAGGGAACTGTGTGATGGACAAAATTCATACTTACCTCCTAACTCTTACCTGCGGCGCTGTTTTATGCGGTCTCATTTGTTCATTTTTCTCCAAGAAAAACCCACAGTCTACGATCATTAAATTTCTTTGCGGACTGGTTATGACAATCCTGTTCCTATCACCCTGGACGGAGTTTTCGTTTTCGGATTACGATTACCTCCTGGATGGCTTACAATTAGAAGCAAATGCAATCTCCGAGGAAGGTGCGGCATTTTATGATGAGTCATACAGAGCAATCATAAAAGAGGAAACACAGACATATATCTTGGACAAAGCGTTAAATCTTGGGCTGACGGTGGAAGCTTGGGTGGAACTGAGCGATACAGATCCGCCTAAACCGGAAACAGTCATCCTTACGGGTAACGCTTCACCAGTACTCAGAGAAAAACTGACCAAACAGCTATCTACAGACTTGGATATGCCCAGGGAGCAGCTAATATGGAAATGAAAACCATTAAAGAAACGATTATACAAGGAATCAAAAAATATAAATACGCGGCGATAGTTCTTGCCGCAGGACTGGCCTTTATGCTGATACCGTCCCGTGACAGAACAGCGCCGGTACAAACGGAGCAAGTCACAATTGAACAGGAAACGCCCGATATGCAAACGCAGCTCGAGCAAATACTGTCGCAAATTAAAGGGGCTGGGGAAGTAAAGGTGCTACTGACGCAATCGAAGGGGGAGAGGGTAATTTACCAAACAGATAACAACTCCTCTGCCTCGGACAGCTCCACAACAGAATCTTTGGACACAGTGATTATCTCAGACAATAATAAAAACGAAACTGGGCTTGTTGTACAGATCGAACCGCCTGTATATCTGGGCGCAATTATTGTGAGTCAGGGCGCTGATGAACCTGCGGTAAAGCTTGCTCTGGTAGAAGCTGTCTGTAAAGCCACTGGTCTTGGCGCCAATGAAATTACAGTGTTAAAAATGAAGTGAATGGAGGCATTTTTCTATGAAAACCTGGAAAAAGAATCTGGTGGCTGGCGCTGTGCTGGTGGCGGTCTGCGCCGGAATCTACGTAAACTGGATGTACACAGAGGATAAGTATGTGATGAATTTGACGGATACATTAGATGAGTCAAAGCTTCTGTCGGCGGATACTCTTGTTATGGCAGCTGATGATCAGCAGGTTGTTGATACCATGACCGACTATTTTGCCGCGGTAAGGCTTTCCAGACAGGAAGCCCGTGACAGCGCTGTGTCTCTTCTTCAGGAAGCAATGGCATATTCCGATGACGCTTCCTCTGAGCAGGCGAACGCGCAGCTGGAGGAAATCGTGAACACAGCGCTGTGCGAGGCTCAGATTGAAAGTCTTGTGATCGCAAAGGGTTATAAAGACTGCGTGGCCTATATTGCTGATGGTGGCATATCCGTGGCTGTTGCCATGCCGGAAGGTGGTCTGCAGCAGGCGGATGTGGCAGTGATAGCGGATATTGTTGTTACCCAATCCGATTATGAGATGGCAGATGTCCGTGTGATAGAAGTACAATGATTTTTCTCCCCAAAGGTTTACCCTTTGGGGTTTTTCTTTGGGATAGAAAATAGTTGTTTTTTTCAATAATCAGTGGTACAATAAACAAAAGTATGTCGTGGCAGTCTGCCACGTATAATTAGGAGGTATTTTCATGGCAGATAACAAACAGTATATCACCCAGATTCAGGAAAACGGTACTGTAATGATTTGTGAAGATGTGATTGCGGCAATTGTTGAGCATGCTGTCTCTGAGGTTGAAGGCGTTGTAGGTCTGAATGTGAAGCCCGGCGCGGATATTGCTGAGATTATCGGCAAAAAGAGCTGGGGAAAGGGTATGAAAATTACTATCGGCGCCGATGATTCTGTTTCTATTGACTGTAATGTAAATGTTGGCTATGGCCAGAGTGTTGTTGCTGTTGCCAGCGCTGTGCAGGAGGCTGTTTGCAATGCTGTTGAGTCTATGGCCGGTGTGAAAATTGCGGCAGTGAACGTAAATGTCTGCGGCATCGTCCGCCAGTGAGGCAAACATATGATGACAAGAGCTAACGCCAGAGAGCTGGCGGTACATTTGATCTACGCACAGCAGTTTACCGGTGAAGAGCCGGAGCAGATTGTTGCGTTTCGTCTGCAAAAGGAATATTATGAGAAGCTGTCTCAGGAAAATCAGGTTTATACTGACCGTCCCAACAAGTATCAGGTTGCCTATATCGATACCGTGGTGGCAGGCGTAGTAAACCGGATTGATCAGCTTAATGACACCATTCAATCCTTTTCTATTGGTTGGGATATTTCCCGTATCTCAAAGCTGACCCGCACAATCATGCAGCTTGCCATTTTTGAGATTCTTTATATGGAAGATGTTCCCACCGGTGTTGCAATTTCTGAGGCTGTCCGCATCGCAAAGATGTACGATGGGGACGATACCGGCGCGTTTGTGAACGGTATTTTGGGTTCTTTTGCCAGAAGCCTGACAAAAGAGGTAGAACAATGAGCGTACTGGGCTTTGATACCAGCAATTATACCACCTCCATAGCCTGTTTTGACGGTGAAGGTGGGCTGAATTGTTCCAGACTCCTGCCGGTGAAAATGGGTGAGTTGGGTCTGCGTCAAAGTGATGCTGTATTTCATCATACGAAAAGCCTGCCGGAGCTCTCCGGCAGTCTGTTTTCCCATGTGAACCCCTGTGATATTACGGCAATTGGTGTCAGCACCCGTCCACGAGCCGTTGATGGCAGTTATATGCCCTGCTTCATGGTTGGATATTCCCACGCAAAACTCCTTTCCGACAGCCTGCACGTGCCTTTGTTTGCCTGCTCCCATCAGCAGGGGCATGTCGCCGCATCCTTGTGGAGCGCCGGAAGAATGGAACTTATGGACCAGCCCCACCTTGCGTGGCATCTGTCCGGTGGAACCACAGAGCTTTTACTGGTGGAACCTAGTGGCAGAAATGTGAACTGTACCCGTATTGGCGGCACCACCGATATTTCCGCGGGACAACTGATTGACAGAACAGGGCAGATTCTCAGCATGCCTTTTCCTTCGGGAAAGCATATTGATGCGCTTTCTAAGGACAGTGAGCACAATGACATGTTTCATGTGAAGTGTCCGGATATGGAGTTTTCTTTTTCCGGCGTGCAGAATAAAGTTTCCGCATATTTTGAAAGTACCGGGAATCCAGTGGACACTGCGGCATACGCGCTTAGAAGTATCTGCCATGGAGTTTATAAGGCTACCGAAAATGCGCTGAAGCGTTATCCGGGGCTTGCGGTCGTATTCTCCGGCGGTGTTGCGTCAAATACTATGCTACGCCAGTGGATGCATCCATTTCATCCTGTGTTTTCAGAACCTCAGTATTCAACAGACAATGCCATGGGCGCAGCGGTTCTTGCCCATCGGATCCAGGGGGAATAATATGGCGCAAAAGGTACTATCCATTGCTCAGATTACGGAATATATCCGTGGTAAAATGGAATCAGATGACTTGCTGTCGGGAATTGCTGTCCGTGGAGAGCTGAGCAATTATAAGGTGTATCCATCTGGCCACCATTATTTTACGCTGAAGGATGAATCCGCGGCGCTGAAATGTGTTATGTTCAAGTCCAGTGCCATAAAACTGCGCTTTCGTCCTGCCGATGGCATGAAAGTCATTGCTATGGGTAAGATTACGGTCTATCCCAGAGACGGTGTCTACCAGCTATACTGCTCTGCCATGGCGGTAGACGGTGTGGGAGATCTGCACGCCGCCTTTGAGCAGTTGAAAGCAAAACTGGCAGCACAGGGGCTGTTTGATCCTGCCCATAAAAAGCCGCTGCCCAAATATCCGGGGACCATAGGAATTATTACCAGCCCCGCCGGTGCCGCGGTTCACGATATGCTGCGTATTTTGAAAAAGCGTTACCCCTTGGTTAAAGTCCTGCTTTTGCCTGTCCGTGTGCAGGGCGCTGAGGCGCCGGCTGAGATTGTGAGCGCAATTTCCTATGCCAATCATCACAGACTTGCGGATCTTTTGATCGTTGGCCGGGGCGGTGGTTCTATCGAGGATCTTTGGGCCTTTAACGATGAGAGAGTTGCCCGTGCGATTTACCATTCTGATATCCCTGTGATTTCCGCTGTTGGACATGAACCGGATGTTACTATATCCGACTATGTCGCGGATCTCAGGGCCGCCACACCCTCTAATGCCGCTGAACTGGCTGTACCTGATGGGGATGCTCTGTTTCAGACGCTTGATTCCATGTCAGCAGCTATGGTGTCATGCTTAACACGACAGCTAAAGAGCGCCCGGCAGCGTTTGGGTATTCTCTCAGCAAGCCAATCCCTGCAAAGCCCCGAACAGTATGTGCTGCAGAAAAGAAAAGGTCTTAATTTGCTTTCAAGCCAAATGGAAACAGCGCAGGTTCGGATTGTAAGTGGATATAAACAACATTTTTTGACCCAAACAGCGAAGCTGGACGCTATGAGCCCTCTGAAAGTTTTAACCCGTGGCTATGCCATGGCGCTGAATGAGCATGGTTCGGTTATACGGTCCATTCATGGGGCAGTTCCGGGTAGACCGATTGTGGTAAACGTATCAGACGGCAGTATTGAAGCTTGTGTAACCGGTGTAAAGGAGAACCTTTATGAATCAGAATAATCAAACCTTTGAGCAAAATATGCAGCGGCTGGAACAGATCGTGCGTGCCATGGAGAGGGGAGACGTACCTCTGGAGGAATCCATGAAGCTTTTCCAGGAGGGCACAGAACTGGTCAGAGGCTGCGGAAAACTTCTTGACGAAGCAGAAATGCAGGTAAAGAAAATCATGTCCGCACCGGACGGAATGCCTGTTGAAGAGGATTTTGCCGATGAACTGTAATGAGATGACCACACAGTACCGCTTGTTTATGGAGCAGTATTTGCAGGATCAGTGTTTTGTTTCTAATTCAGAACCCCAAAAGGAACTGTTCAGCGCCATGCGGTACAGCCTTCTGGCTGGGGGGAAGCGGCTTCGACCCATTTTTGTTCTGGATTTCTGCCGTATGTGCGGTGGAGACTGGAAGGCGGCAGCGCCCTTTGCGGCCGCGTTGGAGATGGTCCATACTTACAGTCTGATCCATGATGACCTGCCCTGTATGGATAATGATGACTATCGCCGGGGCCGATTGACAAATCACAAAGTGTACGGCGAGGCAATGGCGGTTCTCGCTGGAGATGGATTGCTCACAGCAGCGTTCGGATGCTTGGCAAAGGCGCCATACGATGCCCAAACGAGAATTCACGCAGTAGAAGTGCTGTCTCATTGCGCAGGTGAATTGGGTATGGTTGGCGGTCAGGTTTTGGATATGCAAAGCGAAACGAGGCACTGCACACCCCAGGAAGTTATTGACATCCAATCAAGAAAGACCGGCGCGCTGATTCGCGCGGCCTGTGTCCTTGGCGTTCTTGCCGGCGGGGGAGACCAGAATCAAATTGAGGCTGCTGACAACTTTGGAAGTCATCTTGGACTTGCGTTCCAAATCCGTGATGATATGCTGGATGTAATTGGAGACGCAAAAGTTCTTGGCAAAGCGACTGGTATGGACGCAAACAAGAACACCTTTGTTCAGCTTTATGGACTGCAAAAGTGTGAAGAGCTGATAAGATTGCATACAGATGCAGCTGTTGAGGCCCTTTCTGCTTTTGCGGACCATCAATATATGCAGCAGCTGGCTATTGGTTTGACGGACCGCACTGTCTGAATCCATGAAGGTAGGGGATCGAATATGAGAAAACTCAGGTATGGAATGGTTGGCGGAGGCCCTGATTCTTTTATCGGCGGCGCCCATCGCCGTGCAATCAACCTTGACGGTCTTGCGGACCTGACAGCGGGTTGTTTTTCCAGGACCTATGATAAGTGCTGCCAGACCGGTTTGGAGCTTGGCGTGTCTGCAGAGCGGTGCTACACCACTTTTAACCAAATGGCTGTAGCGGAGGCTGCCCGGGATGATGGCATTGACTTTGTGGTTGTAGTTACACCCAACGTGAGCCACTACCCGGTATGCAAAGCATTTTTGGAGGCAGGTATCCACGTTGCCTGCGACAAACCCCTGTGCCTGACAACAGAACAGGCGGATGACCTGTGCCGTATTTCCCGAGAAAAGGATCTGCTGTTCCTGGTGACCTATACCTATATGGGGCATGTAACTGCAAAACATATCAAACACTATATCCAATCCGGTAAGTTTGGAAAAATCCGTACTGTTATGGCAGAATACCCTCAGGGGTGGCTGGCTCATGAAGGAGATTGGGGCGGTAAACAGGGACAGTGGCGTTGCGATCCCCAGCAGTCCGGCGGTGTCAACTGTTTGGGTGACTTGGGCACACATGTGGAAAACGCTGTCGCCTCCATGACGGGTCTGAAGATCAAAAGAGTTTTAGCCAAGATGGATGTGGTTGTTCCAGGTCGTGTACTGGACGACAACGACGTGATCCTTGTGGAATTTGAGGGCGGCGCTACCGGTGTTTACTGGACAAGCCAGTTTGCCATTGGTCACAACAATGACCTGCGGATACGCATTTACGGTGAAAACGGTTCTATCCTATGGAGTCAGGAGACCTGTGAGAAGGTTACTATGATCGACAGGGACGGTACTATTGTGGAGCGTCACCGGGGTAATGGTGGAATTGAAGGTGCTGCAGCCGGGTATGGTCGTCTTCCATCCGGTCATACGGAGGGTTGGCTTGAGGCTATGGCTAACCTGTACCGCTCTTTTATTTCTTGCATTCATAGCAAAGATAACGGTGAGTTCAACCCGGATATGATCGATTTCCCCACCGTTTACGATGGTGCCGACGGCGTCCGATTTGTCCACGCATGCCTGAAGTCAAATCAAGAGGGAAACATTTGGGTAGATCTTTAATTTTTAATCCATAAACAGCGGTGCACCTCTGGTGTACCGCTGTTTTGTCACTTTTGGGTGGATTTGCGCATATTATGTGCTGGAACGACTGTTCCTGACAAAATAAGGAGGAATTGTAATGGAGCAAAAAAGACAGCAAATGGCATGCACAGAAGGACGCCTTCCTGCCTCTGCGCCACTTGCCAATCCCTATGTACCATTCCAACTGGAGAATCCGCCTGTATATGAAGCAAGAAAAGGTATGGTTCGGGGAACCCTGTTTCCCGGTCTTGACCTGCCATTCATGGGGATGGTAAACAATAAAGAAAAGCCTGTGACACCGCTGACGGAGCTGCAGACGCTCAATTTCGCGATTCAGGATCTGGCCCTGTATTTGGACACGCACCGTGATGACAAAGAAGCGCTGGAACTTTACAGAAGCTATCAAAAGGTTTACGCCGAAGGTAAGAGAAAATATGAGCGTGAATGTGGCCCTTTAAATCACATGAACCCCGGCGAAGGCGAATATCGCTGGCTGAATGATCCGTGGCCCTGGGAATATGCGGTAAATCGGGAGGTGTAAGCTATGTTTATTTATGATAAGAAACTTCAGTATCCCGTAAAAATTGACAAACCCAATCCCAGGCTTGCGGCTATTATCATTTCCCAGTATGGCGGCCCTGACGGCGAGCTGGGTGCCTCACTGCGCTATCTTTCCCAGCGCTATTCCATGCCCTTTGACGAACTGAAGGGACTTCTGACGGATATAGGCACTGAGGAATTAGGGCATCTGGAGATGGTAGGTGCCATTGTGCACCAGCTTACAAGAAATCTCAAGGACTCACAGATTCAGGATTCGGCTTTTGCGCCGTATTTCGTTGACCACACCACAGGTGTGTACCCCACATCTGCCTCCGGTTACCCTTGGAGCGCAGCTTCCATGCAGGTAAAGGGTGACCCCATTGCTGACCTGACAGAGGATCTGGCTGCTGAGCAGAAAGCCAGAGTAACCTATGACAACATCCTGCGTCTGAGTGATGACCCGGATGTGAACAACGTGATAAAATTCCTGCGTGAAAGGGAAGTGGTGCACTTCCAGCGTTTCGGTGAGGCAATGCAGCTTCTGCGTGAGAAACTCAACCAAAAGAATGTCTACTGTATGAATCCTGCGATAGATCTGTAAAGAGAACTGACAGCCATCGGTCTAACCGGCCGATGGCTGATTTTACTGGCATAATACTCATAAGATACAAGTGATGGCATAGGTTTTAAAGAGGTGTTACCTATGAAATTTTTATCAACCAGAATTTCTCTAAGTACTTACATCACAAGCATCATTCTTTTGTTTGCCGTAACCTTTGGAACAGACCGGGTAGTTACAGCTATGTCTGAAAACGCTGTAGTCACAGACAGAAAAGTGATTATTATAGACGCGGGACATGGCGGTGTGGACGGGGGCGCGACATCCTGCACAGGCGTACTGGAAAGCAATATTAATTTGGAAATAGCTTTAAAACTGGATGATCTTTTTAATTTACTGGGTATGAAAACAAAAATGATTCGAACAACTGACTGCTCCGTTTATACACATGGCGAAACAATTGCGGCAAAAAAGGTGTCTGATTTAAAAGAACGTGTACGGATGGTTAATGAATCTGAAAACGCTTTCCTTGTGAGTATCCATCAAAATTATTTTAATGATGGCAGATATTCCGGCGCACAGGTGTTCTATACAAATGATTCTAACAGTAAAAAGCTTGCGGATATGCTCCAAAAGGAATTTATTGCTACTTTGAACCAAACCAGTAGGCGAGCAACAAAAAAGGCCAGTGGTATTTATCTGATGGAGCATATCCAACAACCCGGTGTTCTGATTGAATGTGGTTTTTTATCCAATCCGGTTGAGGAAGCTGAACTTCGGTCAAAGGAATATCAACAGCGCCTGTGTTGCGTAATTGCAAGTGTCTGCAGCAGATATCTGGCTCAGGAAGAAGCACTGGCTTGACCGCCGGATAAAACGTTGATATAATACCTATAAATCAACGTTTTAGGAGTACAGTATGGCTAAGACAAAAACTGTTTTCTATTGTACCAGTTGCGGAAATGAAACACCAAAATGGCAGGGTAGGTGTCCCGCCTGCGGCGCGTGGAACGCTATTGAGGAGCATACAGTCAAGTCTTCTGCCACAGGCCGGGCGTGTCCCGCGCCGGTGGGCGCAAGCAGGAGTGCTGTTCGTTTGCGTGAGATCGATACCGACGACACCATTCGGTTCTCTACCGGTATGGGAGAGCTGGACCGGGTTCTGGGAGGCGGCGCTGTAGCTGGCAGCCTTGTGCTTGTTGGTGGTGCTCCGGGAATTGGTAAGTCAACCTTGTTACTACAGATCTGTAATAGCCTGTGCGCCGGCAGAAAGGTTCTTTATATCACCGGCGAGGAAAGCGAACGGCAGTTAAAAATGCGGGCAGAACGGGTTGGTGTAGCGCCAGAGGCACTGTTCATTCTCTCGGAAATTCGTATGGCGGATATTCTGGAGTCAGCTGACACAGTTCAGCCTGATATTTTAATAGTGGACTCCATTCAAACACTCTATAACGAGGACAATGACTCATCACCGGGAAGTGTTTCACAGGTGAAAGACTGTACAATGTCATTGATGCAGCTGTCAAAATCTGCTGGAATTACTGTTTTTGTTGTGGGGCATATCAATAAAGACGGCGCAATCGCCGGCCCAAAGGTTTTGGAGCACATGGTTGACTGTGTGTTGTACTTTGAAGGCGACCCCAACACCTCGTACCGCTTATTAAGAGCGGCAAAAAACCGTTTTGGTTCCACCAACGAAATTGGCGTTTTTGAAATGTCGGATACCGGTCTTATGGAAGTACCAAACCCATCTCAAATGCTCCTTGACGGCCGTCCGGAGGGTGCCTCCGGTACTTGCGTTGCCTGTGTAATGGAGGGGACAAGACCAGTTCTTGCGGAAGTACAGGCGCTTGTCAGTAAGACAACCTTCAATGTGCCAAGAAGAACGTCTGACGGTTTTGACTTCAACCGGGCGGTGCTGTTAATGGCGGTGGGGGAGAAGCGGGGCGGTATGAAGCTTAGCTCCTTTGATGTTTATATCAATGTAATCGGCGGTCTGTCCCTGACCGAACCCGGAGCGGATCTTCCTGTTATTCTTGCGGTTGCTTCTTCCTACCGGGATCAGATCGTTGCTCCTGACCTTGCCGCCATTGGCGAGGTTGGTCTGACAGGTGAGATACGCAGCGTTTCCAATATGAATCAAAGATTGGCAGAAGTTTCAAGATTGGGGTTTAAGAAGTGTATTATTCCGAAAAGCGGGTCGGAAAAGTTGGAAATACCAAATGGTTTAACGGTTTTGCGTGTTAAAAATCTCCGTGAGGCAATCGAAATCGCGCTGTGATTTTAACCGCAGTAGGGGAGTGTCACAGATGTACAGCCCCGCAACGTAAATCTCTTATTCTGTATAGCAAAAATCACCGCAATGCAGCTAAACATTGCGGTGATTTTTAAAATAATTCGTTAATCAGTAACTTCAATGAGATCAAGTCGTTCCGTATACGTCTGGGTATTTTCAAGTCCGCCGTTATAGGTTTGTGCTGTAAGAACAAGTTCCAGCATATCGCCAGGAGAAATTTGGGGAAGTTCAACTTCGATATTGGGCATTACCGGATTGTTTGGATTCTTGAGACCGCTGTACTCTTCACAGGCGGAGCAAAATTCGTCTTTATAAGATTTTCTCCAAAGCTCAGCATTGTTGAGTTGAAGGGAAATTACAATGTCTTTGTAACCCATAGCATATTTTGAGAAAATAAATGGTGTATAGATTTTTTCGTTAAATGTATAGTTTTTATTGGAAGTATCCATTGTGTTTGACTCATTTTTCAGCATTTTAAGATACTGATTAGAACCATATTCCAAATGAAAGTTGTTGTAGAGACCAAGATGGTCAAAACCCAGGTCTCGCAGCGACAGATTCTCCTCTTGATAACCAAAATCATTTACCAGTAAGAATGAGAGCTGGTAACCGTCGGCAATGGGTATTGTATGGCGCAGGACATAGTGGTTAATATTCCAGGTACACTCCAGCCGTTCATAATAACCGCTTAATGGGTTTTCAATCGTTAAATATGCTGTTGAGCCTTCTAAGTATACCTTTGGCGTCATATACAACTCAAAGGAGATATTCTTAAGGTTTTCATCCGCAGAACCACTAAGCTTAATATCACTTAGAAGTTTTTCAGACTCGGTCTGGATTTGAATCAATTCACCCATTTGTCCGACCCTATTTGAAATGTTTGCATGTTCTTCTAGGATTGAATCGAGAATGTTCTGTGTATTAGAGTTTTCCCGAGAAATACGGTTGGCTTCAAAATGGTAAAACATGGATATTCCTAACAATAAAAGGATCATTACCCATGCACCAGCTGTCCACAGGCGGGAACGTTTGATAACCGGTTTGTATCTTGAGGTAATTTGCTCCACCATCAGCAGTTGGCTTTCGTTCAACCCTCCGTCGGCGTTGGTTTGCTCTGTCTGCACACCTAACAGCCATTCCATGGAAACCTCAAACAGTTTGGAAAGGGCAATCAGCTTATCAATTTCCGGGATAGAACCGTCAGCCTCCCACTTGGATACAGCCTGTCTGGACACGCCTAACCGCTCTGCCAGCGTCTCCTGTGACAAGTTTAACAGCTTTCTTCTGGTGGAAATTCGCTGTCCTAATGTAAGTTCTGTCATAGTAAAACCTCCTAAATATCAATTTCTACATACGCACTATACAAAAATTTCCCTAAAATGAACACCAACCGGCAGCTTGCATATGTCAAACAGCGGTTGCATAAGGACGCATGTATGTAGAAAAAGAGGGGAGAGGACCTATTCATCCTTAAATTTATCCAATTTGGACAGGGGATTGGCTTCTGCGGCTAATTTTAGCTCAGTGTTCTCAATATGGGTGTAAATTTGGGTAGTATTCAGGTTTTCGTGGCCCAAAACTTCCTGAACTGTCTTAACATCCACGCCACCGGAGAGCATCATAGTGGCAGCTGTATGCCTTAATTTATGGGCGGAGAACTGGGTTTGATCCAATCCGGCCTGCAACAGAGCTTTCTTCACAAGCCTGTGAACAGCGGTGACACTGATTCTGTTATTATCTCTGGAACCAAAGAGCGCACGGTTGTCAGATAGTACTTTTTTGTTGCGTTCGGGCAAGTAGGCATCGATTGCCTTACGGCAGGAGGCGCTAAAATACACAAAACGTTCCTTATTGCCTTTACCTACCACACGAATACGATCCTCATATACGTCAGTCATATTAAGGCCCACTAATTCGCTGCGCCGGATTCCGCAATTAAGAAAGAGCATTAAAATTGCGTAATCACGCTTTTCGTTGGGCCCTGAAACGGCATTTAAAAGCGCTGAGGATTGTTCCAAAGTCAAGTATTTTGGCAGGCTTTTTCTAAGCTTAGGATACTCCAAATCAGCAACCGGATTTTCTGTTAATTGTTTCGTGCGGACAGTCAGGTATTTATAAAAAGATTTTAGTGTGGAAAGCTTTCTGGCGCGCGCAGCAGGTTCAATACCATATTCAGGGTATGCTGAGTCTGGATTTACCGTACGCTCGTTACTCAGATAGGAAAGAAACTCAAAAATTTCAGATGTTGAGATAGTGCGGATGAATTCTAGATCGACATCCTTAACAGGAATATCCTCCAGCCGTGTGCTGATGGGCATATCATTGCGCATGAGCTTCATAAAGCGGAAGAACATACGCAGGTCCAGATAGTATTCATGAATGGTTCTGGGAGATTGTCCTTTAATGGTTTCGTGGTATGTGAGAAAATCCTTTATAATTTGTGGGCAGTCGCTGTAACGTCTCATGGAATGATCCTCCAATCTACTGAATTACCGTTTTTACAGCTTTACAATTCTTGTCATTACTATTATAGCACATACTTTCTGCGAACGCAACAAAATTTTTATTTTGTTGCGTTCGCACATTCTGCAATAAATACCGGAACTGCCAAGAGCGAACCCTCGTCCCCCTCAGCTTGTCCGGGTCTGTGCTTCAACAAAATAATGGTTTTGTTTCGTTTGGGCTACATATGCAACCTATCAAATAAGAATACAATCCTATAAAAGTTAATAGCCCGTTATACACTAAGCAGTGTCGAATCGGAAATGCGTATGAGCCAGTTACTTTGCAGCGAACAATCACACAATTGAGGTAATTATTACATTCCTCCCCTTCTGAATTGCTGGCTATGCTTTTTATAATTCGGTGCAGATTATCTCTTTACTTTTGACATATTCGGATATAAAATGATACCATAACTTGAATAGGAGGAAACGGGTATGAGTGTTAAAAGAATCGGTGTTTTAACCAGCGGCGGTGACGCGCCCGGCATGAATGCAGCTGTTCGCGCGGTTGTTCGTACCGCTATGTTCCATGGCATCGAATGTTACGGCATCCGGCGGGGCTATAACGGTCTGATTTCCGGTGATATTTTGCGTCTGGACGAAAAGAGCATCTCCCACACCATTAACCGCGGCGGTACAATCCTCTATACTGCCCGCAGCAAAGAGTTTATGACCGAGGAGGGACAGAGAAAAGCTGTATCCACCTGTAAATTCCTGGGTCTTGACAGCATTGTTGCCATCGGCGGCGACGGTACATTCCGTGGCGCGCTGGCGCTTTCAAAATACGGAATCAATGTTGTCTGCATTCCTGCCACAATTGACAATGATATTAGCTGCACAAATTACTCCATCGGTTTTGATACAGCGGCCAATACTGCCATCGAATGCATTGACCGTCTCCGTGACACTATGCAGTCCCATGAGCGCTGCTCTGTTGTGGAAGTGATGGGCAGAAACGCTGGCTTCCTTGCCATGTATGTTGGCCTGGCCGTGGGTGCCCACGCCATACTTGTTCCGGAAGAACCTATTGATTTTCAGCGTGATGTGATTGAAAAAATCCGCCGAGCCCGATTCAATGGCTTTACCCACTACATGATTGTTGTTGCAGAGGGCGCCGGATCCGCATCTGACATAGCTGCAAAAATCAAAGATGCTATTGACCTTGACCCCCGTGTGACCGTTCTGGGACATATTCAGCGTGGTGGTGTTCCCACCGGGCGAGACCGTGTCAACGCCACAAAAATGGGTTACCTGGCTGTTGAGCTCCTTCTGCAGGGTAAGAGCAACCGGATTGTATGTACACACGATGGTAAATTCACTGATGTAGACATTTCCGAAGCTCTGGGAATGAGCCGCCGTATCCAGCAAATTGAGGTAGATGTACTTGCCGCAATGACAGGTATGTAACTCCCCTTTCTAACATACAAACCCCGGTACAATATGTACCGGGGTTTATGCTATGCCTTTGGATGACATTTCTCGTATACAGATTTAAGCTTTTGATTGATCATATGGGTATACATCTGGGTGGAAGAAATATCGCTGTGCCCCATCAGCTCCTGCAGAGAACCAAGGTCTGCCCCGTTTTCCAGCAAATGAACCGCAAAGCTGTGCCGAAGTGTATGGGGTGTGATCTCTTTATCGATTCTTGCGGTGTCCTGGTAGTGTTTCAGAATCTTCCAGAAGCCTTGGCGGCTCATTCTGTTGCCGCTGATATTCACAAAGAGTGCCGGTTCATCCGGTGTGGCGAGCATAGCTCCGCGGATTTCCCGGATATAAACGCTCAGCGCCCGGAGTGCTGCCGGATAAAGAGGAATTGCTCTGGATTTCTTTGCGCCACTGCATTTAATAACACCTAAATCAAGGTTGACATCATCCAGATCCAGTTCAATCAGTTCAGTAACGCGGATACCGGTTGCGTACATAACCTCCAGCATGGCCTTGTCACGGAAGCCTTTCGCGTCCACACACACAGGCTGGGAGAGCAAAAGCTCAATTTCCCTGCCGGTAAGGATCTGGGGCAGCTTCTTTTCTCCCCGCTCCACGTGGATATCTGTTACGGGAGATTTTTCCAGAAAACCGGAAGAGACCAAATACTGATAAAAATTCTTCAGGCTTGCAAGCATTCTGGAAAT
>JAZSRI010000117.1:0-19861 GCA_045538415.1 Faecousia sp.
ATAATCAGTGCTACTTTCCTACTAACAAGCAGCGGGATACCGCGTCTTAATACTCACCCACTGCCTGTTCCGTCTTTTTCCTGTTCTTGGGACTATTTAAAGAGGTGATTGATTTGACAATTCAAGAAAAGCTCAATTTATTCCACAATAATCCCGTTATTTCCTGGCATGAGCATGTGTGGTTCGCTCCCGGTACAATGGAACTTGACCGGGCCGGTTTGGAACACAGCCTTGAAGTTATGGATGCAATGGGTGTTGACCGCATGGTTGTTTCCTGCCCTGTTGTAGACGATGTACACTGCCCCCCGGAAAAATTTATTGCCGCTAATAACGTTGTGGCTGAAGCTATGGCGCTTTATCCTGACAGGGTATTCGGTATGGCTTTTTTGAATCCCGGTCATCACGATGCCGCCCTTTCCGAGCTTGACCGCTGCATTCATGAACTGGGCTTTTGCGGTTTGAAGCTGTACCATCATTATTTCATGGACGACCCTGTTCAGTACCCGCTGGTAGAAAAGTGTATTGATTTGGATATTCCCATCCTTATGCATTCCGCTAAGGCCAGCGACCCAATAACGCTCGCCTTGCAGCCCCGGTGCACCAACGGCGTACATATGGCAAAT
Organism: Faecousia sp.; assembly: GCA_045538415.1. GTDB lineage: Bacteria > Bacillota > Clostridia > Oscillospirales > Oscillospiraceae > Faecousia. Next base: position 624 of record JAZSRI010000117.1, read on the forward strand.
ATCGCCCGGCGGTATCCTGAGGGTACTTTTGTTATGGCCCATATTGGCGGTGGCGGCGACTGGCAATGGTCTGTCAGGGCCATTATCGACACACCCAACGTCTACACAGATATGTCCGGCAGTGTCCATGACCGTCCCCTGCTGGAGGAAGCTGTGAAACTTCTGGGTGCCGACCGTATCCTGTTTGCCTCAGACGGCACCATGGACGCATGTGTGGCTAAAATTCTCGGTTCGGATATTTCAGAGGAGGACAAAAAGACCATTCTCGCCGGATCCGCTTTTGAAAAATACATCAAACGGGGAGGTAAATGATATGCTGATTGACATCAATACTTATATCGGTCATTGGCCTTTCCGCAATCTGACTTACAACACCCTGGAGGGTCTGGACAATCTGGCACAGCGTTATGACATAACCCACATGGTAACAGCCAACATCAATGGCTTCTTCTATAAAGATGTACAGTGCGCTAATCTGGAGCTTTTGGAAGAGTTGAAGGCATACAAAGGTAAGACCCAATTTCTGCCTATGGCCCTTGTCAACCCCACCTACCCCAGATGGGAACAGGATGCCCGGGAAATGATTCAGGCAGGTTTCTGTGGCTTTGAGCTGGCACCCATCTACCACGGCTACAGCCTTGCTCCGGAACTGCTGCCAGAAGACTACGAGCACACACACCGAGCTGCTAAGGTTTTGGCTCTGGCCCGGGAACTGGATGTACCTGTAAGAATCTGCGCCAGCATTGAGAACATCCGTGGCAGAAGCGCTATGGACCACTTTAAGAATATTTCCTCGGAGGAATACTACGCACTCTTATCCGCAGATACCGAGACCCATGTATTTGTGACCAGTTTCTCCCCCAGTGCTGCTGACGAAAAATTACGGGATCTTCTGAAGACCCGGAAGAATACCTACTTTGATACCACCCAGTATCCTATTTTTTATCGAGGTGCCAGGGAGGAACTTGAGGAAATTCTCTCTAAGGAGCAGCTGTGCCTTGGCTCGCTTTCCCCTTTCTTCTATCTGGAAGCGGCACTGCTGCGTACAAACTACTGTACGGGATTTGACTTTGAGCAAATTGGCAGCAATCCCGCCCGGGCATTTCAGTGTCTGCGCTGAGCAGATGCCCAAGAAACCCTTTTCTAAGCATGGGCAGCGCTTTCCTGACGGAAAGCGCTGCTTTTGTATTGATCGTACCAAACGATATCCAGTTAAGGTCTGTGAAAAAGTATTGACCAACCGGTAAGAAAACGCTACAATACTTGTATCTTTAAACCGAGGTGAACTGCAGTGAAGCCACGCGCATCTGCCAAACAGAAGCTCATCCTATCCATGGCCACCTTCGGCACATTGGGTATTTTTGTCCGAAATATTTCCGTAACCTCCGGTGAACTTGCCCTTTACCGGGCCGTCATGGCGGCAGTGATGATTGGCCTTTTCTTACTTATTACCAAGCAGGCAATCCCCTTTGCCGCAATCAAAAAGGAGTTGCCTTTGCTGCTTCTTTCCGGCTGCGCTATGGGATTTAACTGGATATTCCTGTTTGAGGCGTATAAATATACCACTGTCTCCGTGGCCACATTAAGCTATTATTTTGCTCCGGTGATTGTTACTGTGGTCTGCCCCATTCTGTTTAAAGAAAAAATGGGCGCAAAGCAGTGGCTGTGTTTCCTGTTTTCCACCTTGGGTATCGTACTGGTTACCGGACTTGGTGATCTGGAGGCTGGGAATAACCATTTTATGGGAATCCTTTTTGGTCTTGCTGCGGCTTGCCTGTACGCAACTGTAATTCTGCTGAACAAATCTATTAAGAATGTAGAGGGGATTCACCGCACATTTCTGCAGTTTCTGGCTGCGATACTGGTATTGATGCCTTATGTAGCCTTTACAAGCGGCATTACCCTGGGGTCAATGGATACTACTGGCTGGGTATGCCTTTTGACCGTAGGGTTGTTCCACACAGGCATTGCGTACTGCCTGTACTTCGCTTCCCTAAAGGAACTTTCCGGACAGCAAGCTGCCATACTCAGCTACATAGATCCGCTGGTGGCGGTTATTATCTCCGTAACCGTTTTGGGCGAGAGTATGAGTCTAATGCAGGCAATCGGCGGCCTGCTGATCTTGGGTTTTACCCTCTATAACGAGCTGGAACCGTCAAAAATCAGCCGAAAGACCAGAGCCTGACCTCCCTGACGCAATCATATTGGCTGCCCCATAGTCAAGGCGACTATGGGGCAGCCTGCGTTTATTCTTCGTCTACTTCAATTTCCTGTCAGCAGCACTCATTGCAGTCCTGTTCCTGTTGGCTGTCACAGCCGGTGGGAACAAACTGTTTTTCCGGGAACGGAATCCTGCTGAACATCTCGCAGGGATCCTCCGCCCCGCCTGCCGCGTCGCAGCATTCCTTGGTGGGGATGCTGTAGTCCAGAACCGGGACCACAAGCTGGGCGTCCCGCTCCAGCCGAATGATGGAAAACTGACCCAGTGTCACAAACAGGCGGCGACTTTCCTCACTGATAACCAGCTCTTCGTCAAACAATTCCCGGATGGCCGCTGGGATCTGCTCCACAGGGCCTTCCGCGCAGCGGCAATCTACACTGCCACGCACCTTGGAACTGAGAACCATGGGATCCAGCACTTCCACCACAGCGGTGGGCAGGTTGGCGCTGCGAAGGGTGCAGCCGTCCTTTGCATGAAGCCTTGTATCGCTGGTAAAGATATGGGCGCGGCTTTCCTCACCGCAAAGCACTGCCCGCTTGGAGAAAAGGGCAACTCCATGTAAGGCCGCTGGGCGGCAAGAGCCAACCACACCGTCTGCCAGGATACGGTAGTAAAATGTCACATCGATACAGTAGTGATTCCGGTCAAAGGCCACCGGCTCCACATCAATATACGTATACAGAAGCTGTGCGCAGCGTACCTTTGCCCCGGAGCAATTCTCCAACAGTGCCTGGGAGCTTTTGGTCAAGTACACACGCAGATCTTCAATGCAGTCCTTGTCGCGGCAGCTGTCTGTAATCTTACGTGTATGAATAGAAAGGCACTGCCGCAGATCCTCCGGGCTGCAGCACACATTGCTCTGACAATTCTCTGTCATGGTGATACCTCCGATGCTATGGATTGTGATAAGCAAACATCGCTTATAGGACAGTTTATGCGTAATTTTCCTGTCTGTGCAATAAAATGAACACCGGGACATTTGTCTGTCCCGGTGTTCCATATTATTTAAAAATATACTTCGTGACACTGTGGTAAGGCTGCCCGGCTTTAAAAAATGGCCGCTTCCACTGTGGGTAATTTACGGCATTAGGATAAAACTGCGTCTCCAGGCAAATACCACTGCGTTTATGGTAATGCACATTGTCCTTGCCCCGGTTATCCAGATAATTTCCGGAATAAAGGTGAACCGCTGGGCAATCTGTTTCCACAGCCATGGTTCTGCCAGAGAACGGGTCACGGAGAATAGCGCAGGGAGCAGTAAATACCTCGAAGCTGTGGTCGTATCCCAATTGGTTGATCAACTGGTCATACGCTTCTCCCATGTCCCGCCCGATGGGCTTGGGTATACGAAAATCCATGGGAGTACCGTCTACCGGACGCAGATTTCCTATGGGGATACTATGGGCATCCGCCTCTGCAAAAAGCCTTGCAGGCATGGAAAGCTCCTGGGTTATAGCCCTGGAGGTATTCCTATGGCCTGACAAATTAAAGAATGTGTGGTTTGTAAAATTAAATACCGTATCCCGGTTACTAACGGCATCATAGGTGATGGACAATTCCCCACCGGGTTTTAGGGCATAGGTCACGCGGATCTGTGCCTGCCCGGGAAATCCCTGATCCCCATGGCTGCTTGTAAGGGAGAGCATCAACCTATCCTTGTCGTGGCATTCCACCGACCAAATACGGCATGCGTAAAAGTCAGGGCCGCTGTGGAGACTATGACATCTTTCATTGGCGGGAAGAGTATAGGTCCTATTGTTCATAATAAACGAGGCATTTTTGATTCGGTTGGCATTTCTGCCCACAACCGCACCCATAAGACCCTCCTGGGTCACATAATCATTGGGATCATCATAGCCCAGCACTACGTCCTCTACATTTCCTTGAGGATCAGGAGCATACAACCGGACAATCGCCGCGCCCAAATCTGTAATTTGCACTTCCAGCTTGCTGGATTGAATGGTGTACAGATACACCTGCTCTCCAGTTTTGAGTGTACCAAAGTATTTCTTCATACAGCGCCTCCTTTGGGGCAGATATGTGGGATTATACACCAGTTAGTTTTCCATTTCAATTCTTATTTTAGACAAATAAAAGCCCCTCTCAGGAGGGGCTTTTCATCATTTCAGTTCCCAGAGTTTGATCTGGCTGGATTTTTCATACAGGCGGAGGTAACTTTCATAACGGGTTTTTTCCACCTGTCCCGCCTCCACTGCCCCTCGGATCCTGCATCCCGGCTCCGACCGGTGGGAACAGTCGTGAAACTGACATTGTCCCAAGTGGGGGCGAAAATCCGGAAACGCGTACTGCAAATTTTCCTTCAGCAGCACATCCATCTGGTCTGTGTCAAAGGAGGCAAAGCCGGGGGTGTCCGCCACATAGGTGTTCTCCTCCAGCAAAAACAGTTCCACATGCCGGGTGGTATGCCTGCCGCGGCCCAATTTTTCCGACACTTCACCTGTTGCAAGCGCCAACTCTGGGCGCAGGCGGTTCAGCATACTGCTTTTTCCTACCCCGGTATTGCCGGTAAAAGCAGTCAGCTTACCTTTCAGAAGGCTGCGCAGCTGCTCTACACCCTCCCCCGTCTGGGCGCTTGCCCGGATCACCGGAAAGCCGGCATTTTCGTAGATCCGCACCAGATCCACCGCCGGATCCAGATCACACTTGTTGACACAGATGTAAACTGGTACTTCCTGGTCACCGGCAATGGCAGCAACCCGGTCAATTAAAAACGGTTCTGTTACCGGATTGGCGTTAGCTGCGAATACCACCAACGCATCCACATTGGCTACAGCAGGACGAATGAACCGGTTACGGCGGGGAAGAATCCGCTCCACCATTCCCTTTCCCTTTTCCACAGAGATCTCCACCATATCACCGGTGAGTGGGATCTGGTCATCCCGGCGCAGGTGTCCCCTGCCCCGGCAGGTAACCAGGCCGGAGGGGGTCTGCACATCATAAAATCCACTTAGTGAGCGCAAAATGCGCCCGGTTCTTACATCAGTCATCTGTCGTAAACGTTACAAACTCCTGCCATCCATAGTCATCATTGATGATTACATCGTACTGCACTTTTCCTGTGCCGGTCTGCTGGGGAATCGTAATAGAGGCCGTTCCCATTTTCACAGTCTCACGGTAGACCTCGGTGCCAGCCCGCTTTACCACCACGTCACAGTCTGTTTCCTTGGCGCTGTCCTGCAGGTCAATCACCACATCCATGGTAACCTCCTGCTTACCCTTGGATATCCACAGGGTGATCTCCTTGGTTACTTCTACCATGGTGTTCTTCTCCTCGGACTGTTTCACCACTACATCCTTGTCTTCGTCACTATCCACATACTCAATGTTGGGAGTGCCAAAGCCCGCGGAGTTAAGGATATGAAACGCCTTCGTAATATCCATACCCACGCAGTTGGGCATTTTTCCGGTCTCAGGTCCTTGGCTGATATACAGCTTCACCGCCTGACCCGTTTTCAGCTGAGCGCCCTTTTCCGGCTCTGTACGGACAACATAACCCGCAGGAACAGTAGAATCATAGACTTCCTCTATGGAAACGCGCAGTTCCAATTTCTGTGCATCCAGGATACTCTGGGCATTGGTTGAGGACTCAGATACCACACCGGGCATGGTGCCGGTTTTTATCTCAGGTCCTAAGCTTACCCACAGCACGATATCCTGACCGGCTGTCAGTTCCACGTCCGCCGCCGGTTCTGTGCGGGTAACGTTTCCCTCCGCAATAGTATCGCTGTGTTCCTGTTCCACGGAAATATTCAAATTCATCTCCAGGCTCTTCAAATAAGCTTCCGCCCGGGTAAGCACAACATCCTGAAGATTCTCCATTTTAACCACTTTTGGTGTGGGTCCCAGGCTCACCGTTACCACAATCTTGCTTCCCACTACCACCATTTCGCCAGCTTTAGGCTCTTGATCGATAATTTTGCCGGCTGCCACAGTTTCGTCGTAGGCTTCCTCTTTCATGATTTCCAGATTGGGATGTTCCGGCAAAGTATCAAAGGCGTAATTGACAAAGTTTGGGACTTCCACTTTTGGTTCTTCCTGTGGGCGCAGACCGCCGCCAAAGAAGGTGATCATAAATACCGCTACCGCAATTACTGCCACAAGCGCACAGACCACAATAGCAATGGTGGTGATTTTGCTGCGCCGCTGTTCCTGCTGCTCCTGCCGAAGCTTCCTCTGCTTGGCCTGTTCCCTGCTGACATCACGCCCAGAGGCGGTTGCGGTGCCTGTGGCGGTGCGGGGTTTCGCCGGTTCCGCCTTCTCTGCCACCCGCTGGGCGGTAGTCCTGGGCGTTGCGGTCAACCGTGCCACATTCTGAATATTGGTAACCACATCAATAGGGGGCACATTGTAATCAAAGAGAATCGTAGGATCTTTGCGGAACTCATCCATATCGCTGAGCATCCGGGTAGCGCTGGAATAACGTTCAGCCAATTCCCGGGCCATGGCCTTCATAATAATCTGCTCCAATCCGCCGGGGATATTGGGGTTGAAGGTAGAAGGCATGGCAGCACCGCCGTTGATATGTTGGATCGCCACAGATACAGGGGAATCTCCATCATAGGGAGGTCTTCCGCTCATCATTTCGTACATCACGACACCCAGAGAATAGATGTCGGAGCGGTTGTCCAATCTGCCGCCTCTTGCCTGTTCCGGGGAAATGTAGTGGACAGAACCCAAAGCTTCCTTTGTAAGGGTGTTGCCCTTGGACATGACTCTGGCAATGCCAAAGTCTGTAACCTTCACAGAGCCATTCTTCAGCACCATCACATTATGGGGCTTAATATCCCTGTGGACAATACCCCGACTATGTGCATGCTCCAAAGCTTTCGCAATTTGGATTGCGAAATGCAGGGTCTCCTTCCAGTTAAGGACACCTTTTTTCTCCATATACTGTTTCAGGCTGATACCCTCAATCAGCTCCATGACGATATAGTCCGCCATAATGGAGGTGGACACATCGTACACAGACACAATATTGGGGTGGCTCAGCATAGCCACAGCCTGACTTTCCGCATGGAAACGGCGGCGGAAATCCTCATCCTCCAGATAATCATCCTTGAGAATCTTCACTGCCACCATTCTGTTAAGGCGGTGACATCGGGCTTTATAAACAACAGCCATACCGCCGGTACCGATTATCTCAAGGATCTCATATCGGTTGTCCAGCAATCTGCCAATATACTTATCCATGTCTTACAACTCCTTTCCCGGAAAACTTACAGCGCAACCAGCAGGCTGGTCACATTGTCCGGGGCTCCACGGCTGAGGGCAATCTCCAAAAGGTGCTGGCAGCAAACAGCATGATCCTCAACGTGCGCAACTTCAAATAGAATCTCCTGATCGTCAACAAGATTCGACAGGCCGTCCGTGCAGAGAAGCAGGCAGCTTCCCTTGTCCACCTTCCTGTGGAAAACATCGCAGATTACCACAGGCTCCGTGCCAATGGCCCGGGTGATCAGGTTTTTACCGGGGTAATTACGGGCCCGCTCAGGGCTAAGTTCTCCCTGAGAGACCATCATCTGCACCAGAGAATGGTCCACTGTGACCTGTTGGATGCCCTCCTGATTTATTAAATATGCGCGGCTGTCACCAACATTCACCACATGGGCCATTTTCCCCTGAATCAGGGCAGCTACCAACGTGGTTCCCATGCCCATAAAATCCTCAAACTGCTGCGCTTGATCGTATACCGTGAAGTTTGCAAGTTTTACAGCGCTTTGCAGCATCTGGTCGATATGTTCCGGTTCCATACCTGATTTCCAGCTGTTTTTTATCTCCTGAACAAACACATCCGCGGCCAGTGTGCTGGCAACATTGCCGGATTTCGCGCCGCCCATTCCATCGCAGACGACACACAGAAGGGTATTTCTGTCAAGCACTTCCACCAGATATGTATCCTGATTTTGAGTCCGGGCACAGCCCGGATCAGTCAGTCCCCAATATCGCATTGGTCCAACACTCCTTTCCGGCAGTTGCGGCAGCACTGCCCATTAAGCCTCCTTTTGGGAAGCCGTGTTCTGTTGCGTATACTTCCGGCGGAGCTGCCCGCAGGAAGCATCTATATCGCCGCCGAGACTGCGGCGTACAGTAGCGGGGATTCCCGCGTCTTCCAAAGTCTTTTGGAAAAGCTGCACCGCTTTTCGGGTGCTGGGCTTGAGAGGACTCTCCTCCACATGATTCAGCGGAATCAGATTCATGTGGGCAGGCAGTCCCTTCAGAAGCCTAATGAGCTCTCTTGCGGCTTCCGGGGTGTCATTGACACCGTCTATCATAGCATATTCAAAGGAAATACGCCGGTTGGTCTGTCCATAGTACCTGCGGCATGCCGCTATCAGTTCCGCCACGGGATATGCCTTATTCACAGGCATAATGGTATCGCGAATCTGGTCCGTAGGCGCGTGAAGGGAAACTGATAGCGTAATCTGCAGTTTTTCCTTGGCCAAATCGTCGATTTTGGGTACCAGTCCGCAGGTGGAGAGGCTGATATGGCGCATGGAAATATTCATTCCGTCCTGGCTGTTCACCAGCTCCAGAAAACGCAGCACATTGTCATAATTATCCAGCGGCTCTCCAATGCCCATAAGCACGATATGGGATATGGGCAATCCGGAATCCAACTGGGTGAACATGACCTGGTCCAGCATCTCATGGGGATCCAAACGGCGCACCAGGCCCCCCAAGGTAGAAGCGCAGAAGGCGCAGCCCATACGGCAGCCCACCTCTGTGGAGATACATACCGTATTTCCGTAATGATAGCGCATCAAAACCGTTTCCACGCAGTTACCGTCGGAAAGCTCCCATAGGTACTTGATTGTGCCATCCTTTTGGGATTGCTGTTTACGCACTGCCTTCGGGGCATAAAGAGGGTGACGTTCTGCCAGCACCTGCCGCAAAGCCTGAGGCAGATTGGTCATCTGCTCGTAGCTGCGGATACCCCTATGCAGCCAGGTATAAATCTGCTTTGCCCGAAACGCGGGCTGCCCCAGTTCCTTCAGAAGCTGCCCGATTTCCGGCATGGTCATTGATTGAATGTTAGACATTTTCTTTTCTCCGCAGGCGGCAGATGAAGAAGCCGTCTGTGTCATATTCTCCGGGAACCAAGGCCAGCATACCGGTTTCATTTTCAGGAAACACGGCAGGCAAGGTCAAAGGTTCGGTGTAAAAGTCCGTATGTTCATCCAAAAAGCGCTGCACAAGCCCCTCATTTTCCTCCCACACCAAGGTGCAGGTGGAGTACAGCAGCACACCGCCCGGTTTTACATACCGGGCCTGATTGCACAGGATGCTGTACTGAAGCTGGGGCAGTTCTTTCATTTTTTCCAAATCCTTGTAGCGGATATCCGGTTTCTTCCTGATAATGCCGTAGCCGCTGCAAGGAACATCCGCAATCACAGCATCCATAGCATTTTCCCACTGGGAAAACGTTTGAGCAGCATCCCTGTGGTAGGCCTGAATATTTCCAAGGCCTAACCGGGCCGCGCCGCTTCTTATCAGTTCGGTTTTATAGGCGTGGATGTCACAGGCGTGTATGCTTCCCTTACCTGCCATGGCAATTGCCGCGGCAAAGGATTTCCCTCCCGGGGCAGCGCAGCAATCCAGCACCTGGGTCTGCTCACACTGGGGAAGCTGTGCGCACAGCACACTGAGCTTCGCCGCAGCATCCTGCACATAATAAAGCCCTTGCCGGAAAGACTCCAGCTGCTCCAGACTGCCGGTTCCGGAAAGGACCAGGCAGTCCGCCATCCAAGGATGGGAGCTTACTGTAACGCCCTCTGCCTCCAGAGCCGCTTTCAGCGTCACCGTGTCCGTTCGCAGTGTATTTACCTGCACCACAGTGTCCGGTGCCGCGTTATTGGCCCGGAGCATGGGTTCAATTCTCTCCTTGCCCACATACTCACGCAGCTGGGAAACCAAAGGCCATGGGTGGCTGTAAATATCCTCCAATGATTTGGGCTGCTTCAGTTCGTCTTTCAAACGCACTGCGTTTCTCAGTACGCCATTGACCAGTCCCGGGCCGCCGCGCAGCTTGGGGCAATACTTTTTCGTCAAAGCAACCGACTCATTCACCGCGGCAGATTCCGGTATTTTGTCCAGCTCATAAAGCTGATACAGCCCAAGGTGAAGAATATCCCGCACCACAGGGTGCAGATCCTTCAGCTTACCTGTCAGCAGCTGGCGCAAATAAAAGTCCAGCTTCAGGCGGTTCTGCAGCACACCGTAACACAGTCTGGTTGCCAGCGCCGCCTCCCGGCGATCAAGCCGGTCACGGCTAAGGTAGGTCTTTAACAAACCGTTAGACCAACCATCTTCCTTGCGGCAGGCAATCAGCACATTCAGAGCGGTTTCTCTTGCTCCCATGGCTTACATCTCCAAGGGATGACCCCGGAAATAATCCGGCGCCGCCATGCGCTTACCGCCCTCCGCCTGGAGGACACGGATCTCCACAGCGCCATCTCCGCAGGCAATCTGAAGTCCGGTTTTGGTAAGACCCAGAACACTGCCTGCTGGGGCATCCATGAGACCCTCCACCAAGGCGGTTTCGTACACTTTAAAACGCTTCCCGGACAGTTCCATAGTAGCAATAGGCCAGGGATTCAGCCCACGTACCTGGTTGTGCACCTGCTGTGCGGTCTTGTTCCAGTCAATAGGGCACATGGTTTTATCCAGCATAGGGGCGTAGCTTACATCTGCTTCCTCCTGCTTGACGCCGGGTACTTCCGCCTCCCGTTCCAGACGGGAAAGGGTTTTGGCAAGGAGGTCAGCGCCCAGCACCGCAAGCCTGTCCAGCAGTTCTCCCGCGGTTTCGTTGGGGCCAATCGGGGTTTTTGCCACATCAATAACATCGCCGGCATCCATCTGAAGAGCCATGTACTGGGCGGTAACACCGGTGTACTGCTTGCCGTCCAGAACCGCCCACTGATAGGGTGCGGAACCCCGATACTCAGGAAGAAGGCTTGCGTGGATATTCACAGCGCCTTTTACCGGAATATCCAGCACACTCTGGGGCAGAATTCTGCCATAAGCCACCACTGCCAGCACATCCGGCTGCAGAGCCCTAAGCTGCTCCACCGTTTTCCCATCCCGGAAATTCTCCGGCTGGTAAACGGGGATATTGTAGGCAAGGGCCAACTCCTTCACCGGGGGAAACACCATTTTCATTCCCCTGCCCTTAGGACGGTCCGGCTGGGTATATACCGCAACCACCTCAAAGCCCTCAGCAATGATTTTTCCCAGACAGGTTGCCGCAATATCCGGCGTCCCCATAAATACTACACGCATAGCTACTCCTAAACAAATCAGTCTGTGTCGGATGCCAGTTCCTCATCTGTCAGGAACCGGTCCATCACCTGGGTGTAAAGAATACCATCCAGATGGTCAAGTTCGTGGCAGAAGCAGCGGGCAGTAAGTTCCTCACCCTCCACCTCTATCCAGTTACCGTCACGGTCCTGCGCCCGGACTTTTGCCCAGTAGGGCCGGGTCACAAGACCGTACTTTCCGGGCACACTCAGGCAGCCTTCCGCGCCCACCTGTTCACCGTCGGTGGCTACAAGGGAAGGATTCACCAGTTCCAGAATCTGCTCCCCATTGTCTACCAGCACCACCCGGCGCAGAATACCAACCTGAGGCGCAGCAAGTCCAACACCGCCGGAGTCAATCAGCGTTTCCCGCATGTCGTCCAGCAGGCGGTGAAGTCTGGCATCAAAATTGACAACGGGCTTGCAAACCTTGTGCAGCGCCGTTTCTTTGTCAGTCAAAATTCTACGAAGTCCCATGATTTATCCTCTTTCTAGTCAAATCCGTTTACGTCGATAAAGGCGGTGACACCCCGGTTCTCCCTGTCCTTAGAAAACTGCCGCAGCAGGTGGGCCAGAAGTCCCCTAAGCTGCCGGGTCATACTGCACCGCAAGGTCAGACGGTAACGGAAGTTATAGTTGATTTTAGGTACGGGGCATGGTGCAGGGCCAAGCACAGTGCAGTTCTCCTTTGCAAAAGAGGGGTCTTTCAGAAGGTCTGTCAAACTGGCTTTCCATTTGACGGCGCCGTGAAGTACCCGAGCTTCCTCCTGCCCTGTGAAGGTCACGATTCCGATATCCCCAAAGGGCGGACAAGCCTGCACCTGCCGAAGCCGTATCTCCAAATCGTAAAAACTGTCGTAATCCTGTCTGGCAGCCAGCTGTATCACCTTATGCTCCGGCACCATGGTCTGGATCATGGCCCGGCCGGCGCTGTTTCCTCTGCCTGCCCGGCCCACAACCTGGGTGAGCATATTAAAGGTGGTTTCCGCAGCCCGGTAGCTGTCTGTATACAGGCTCAAATCAGCATCCAGCACACCTACCAAGGTCACATTGGGAAGATTTAGTCCCTTTGCCACCATCTGGGTACCCACCAAAACCGGCACATTTTTCTTTTGAAAACGCTCCAGTATTTTCTCGTGTGTGTTTGCCACGCTGACAGTGTCTGTGTCCATACGCTCCACAGCCATATCCGGGAAAATCCCCTGAATCTGCTGTTGGACTTTTTGGGTACCGGTGCCTATAGACTTCAAGGGGCCGCCACAGAGGGGGCAGCGTTCGGGAACGCTTTGGGAATGACCGCAATAGTGGCACATCAGCCGCTGATTGGCGCTGTGGTAAGTGAGCCTTGCGCTGCACCGGGGACACTCCGGGATCTCCCGGCAGTCCACACACACCATAGCCCGGCTGTTGCCACGGCGGTTCAGAAACAGTATGGTCTGTTCTCCCCTGTCCGCAGTTTGACGGATGGCGTCCTGCAGGTCATAACTCAAGGCCAGATCGTTGCCAAGCTGCAGTTCTTTCTTCATATCCACAATCTCTACCTGGGGCAGTTTTCTGCCGCCATAACGCTCTGTGAGCCGGTAGAGTGTATAAACTCCGGTTTTGGCGTAGTACATGGATTCCACCGAGGGTGTGGCAGAACCCAAAAGCACCAGCGCGTTTTCCCGCATGCCCCGCCAGAGGGCAACTTCCTTGGCGGAATACCGGGGAGCATTTTCCGATTTGTAGGAGTGCTCCTGCTCCTCGTCTAAAATGATCAGCCCCGGATTGGGACAGGGGGCAAACACTGCCGAGCGGGTACCCACCACCACACTGGCTTGTGCGGTTCGGACACGGCACCACTGGTCATACCGTTCACTGGCAGGTAAGCTGCTGTGGAGTACCGCCACACGGTCTCCAAAGTAAGCCGCCAGCAGCCCCAACAGCTGCGGAGTCAGGGCAATTTCCGGGACAAGGAGCATTGCCTGCTTTCCCTGTTCCAACGTACGCTGGATCAGGCTGATATACACGGCTGTTTTTCCGGAACCGGTAACACCGTACAAAAGGGCAGCGCCGGGTTTCTCCTTCTCCATCTGGGCAGAGAGACCTTCAAACACCTGCTGCTGTCCGTCATTCAGCACCAATGGGCCGTCCAGCTGCCGGGGTTTAATCTCCTGGCAGCGCAAGACCGGCTTTTCAGACAGAGTCACAAATCCCAGTTCCCCGAGGCGCTGCACCGTGGACGGCTTACAGCCGGTAAAATAGCACACATCCTTCACTGCCGCCGAACCCACGGAACACATCAGCTCCAGTACGTTCTTTTGCATCGTGGCGGATTTGGGGCGGGTACGGGCATACTCCATAGCCACCTCAGGGGATTCTGAGAGGGTTACTATTTTCTCAGTCTTATCTTTCGTCCTGCGGGTTAGATCCCGCTGGGCGCTGAGCCATTTCTTCCTAAGAAGATAGGCAATGGCTTTCTCACGGTTCTGTTCGTCAGCAATCAGTTCACGGAGCTTTGTCCCGGTTGTGCTGCCGCCACAGCTGTTTATAAACTCCAAAATCCGCAGTGCGTCCGGCTGCCGGATGGTCTGCTGTTTCCAGGAAAGGTCGTCTGTCAGGGAATAGTTTTCCTTGCTCTGAAACCAAAGTCCTGCGGGAAGCATGACACGGACAGCATCGTAAAAGGTGCAGAAGTAGCGTTCCCGCAAAAACGCCGCAAGCCGCAGCATCACATCGGACACAACGCTGTGCTGGTCAAGACACCGCTGTACAGGCTTCAGCCCCTGTTCTTCCCCTTCTTCCACGGAGATAACCACACCCTCACAGGTGCGGTTGCTCCTGCCAAAGCCCACCTGCACACGCATACCGGGCCGCAGGAACATTTCTCGGGGAATAAAGTAAGAATAGGGCTTGTCAATGGCAAAATTAGCCGCTGACACAGCAATTTTTGCAATCATACCGCCCCTCCTTACTTGTATTTCTATTTAGTGCTTGTACTCGTCCTTCAAGGTTGCGGTAAGGTCACCCTCCGCCACTTCCCGGATGGCCAGAGTAACGGGCTTGTCCTCCAGGTCTTCCTGCAAAACTTCTGCTTCATAGGCAATCTGTCTTGCCCGGTGGGCAACCACATTCACCAGCAGGTAACGGCTCTCAACATTTTTCAGCAAATCTGCTACGGGGGGATACAGCATATAAAAATTCCTCCAAATTAGTCTGCCACAGAGGCAATGATATTTAGTATTTCCTCGGCACAGGCATCCACCTGGTCGTTTACTACGATATGGTCATATTGCTTGCTTTGTTGCATTTCCCACTGGACACGCTGGGTGCGCAGAGCTATCTGCTCCTGGGATGTATCACCCCGGCTGCACAGCCGGCGTTCCAGTTCCTCCAGGCTGGGAGGGGCCACAAAGATAAGTACCGCATCGGGACGCGCCTTACGCACAGCAAAAGCGCCGTTTGGTTCGATGTCCAAGATTACGTGCCCTCGGGTCAGCTTTTCCTCAAGCTGTCCCTTGGGCGTGCCGTAGTAATTATCCATGTGAGCATCATATTCCAGAAATTCGTCCTTTTTGATCATATCCAAAAAATGCTCTTTGGATACAAAATAATAGCTCACCTTGTCGATCTCGCCGGGTCTGGGGGCGCGGGTTGTGGCAGAAACAGAGAACATAAGATCCTGCCGCTGCTGCATTACCTTACTAAGCACTGTACTTTTTCCCACACCGGACGCACCGGAGATGACGAACAGCTTTCCATTATGCATTCTCTGTCTCCTCCTGTGGATCTGGTTTGTCCGCAAACCGGGCAGACAGCACATCTGTGGTCAGCGCAGACAGAATCACATGGTCTGTATCCATGACGATCACAGACTTTGTTTTTCTTCCGTAGGACGCATCAATCAGCATACCCCGGTCACGAGCCTCCTGTACAATACGCTTAATGGGTGCGGAATCCGGATCTACCACTGTAAGCACCCGGCGGGCGGCAACCATGCTGCCAAAGCCTATATTGATTAGCTTCATAATTCCCTCTTATTCAATGTTCTGGGTCTGTTCACGAATTTTTTCCAGTTCTGCCTTAATATCCACTACAACCCGGGCAAGATTTACGTCGGTACACTTAGAGCCGATGGTATTGGCCTCACGGTTCATCTCCTGCAGAAGGAAATCCAGCTTCCGGCCAACCGCTCCGCCGCCGGAGAGCATAGCGTTCATTTGCTGCAGATGGCTGCGCAGACGAACGGTTTCCTCGTCCACAGCCACTTTGTCTGCAAAAATAGCGGCCTCTGTGAGAATCCGGCTTTCATCGATGGCAGTATTGGCAAGCACCTCTTTCAGTTTGGCCTCCAACCGCACCCGATAGTCCACCACCGTCTGGGCATTTCCGGACTCTACTTTCTCCACAAGCTGGAGTATGGTCTGTCCACGGCTGCGCAGGTCACGGTCCAGCGCCTGACCCTCGGTGCAGCGCATAGCATTATACCCCTCCAGTGCCTTAGCGACTACCTGCATAAGGTCACCCAGCAGCTGCTCCTCATCCACCTGGGGTTTCTCAATTACAAACACTTCCGGAAGCCGGGAAACAGAGGCTGCGGAAATATCATCTGCCACACCGTATTCTGTGACCATCTGACGCATAGCTGCCAGATAGCCTTCCAGAACAGATGTGTTCAGGCTTACCTGTACCTCATCGCCGCCCTCGCTGCGGACCGTAATGAAGACATCCACCTTACCTCTGGAGACAGCCTGCTTCACCGCCTGCTTCACCGCATCCTCACCGAAGGAAAGGATCCGGGGAATGCGCACGGAGCAATCCAGATAGCGATTGTTCACAGAACGGATCTCCACGGTAAATTCTCTGCCGTTTACAGTTTCCACGGCCCGGCCGTAGCCGGTCATACTTTTAATCACGATCAATATCCTCTTTTCCTCTGACATTGGGCAGGTTTACATCAGTCCAAAGCCAGTAAAATGGTATAGACACCAGGATTCATTTTTGTCCCAAATGGGTCAAAGCCTACTGCCGTCGCCGTAGACAGCATATCCGCAACCTTCTCCGGGGCAGATACTCTGGCGCCGGTAAAGCACCAGAGCTATGCCATCCGGCTAAAACTTTTCCACGGACTGACAATTATTCCACTGCCAGCATATCCTCAGGCGTAGGCTCACTCAGGTTCGCGGAAACGCTGTAGGTGTTCAATGCGCCTGCCTGGGCAAATTTCCTGTCGATAGAGATGGTTGCTTTGATGGTGGAGGTACCGATTTGGGCGTCCTTCAGGTCTACAGTAGCTGTGATGTCCGATGCCTTCATGGCATCAATTTCTGCTACAGGACCACGGACAACAACTTCCAGAACCTGTGTGATCATCTCCAGTACCAATCCCTCCGGAGCATTGGTGGGAACAATATTGGTCACACTGAATTTTTTGGTTTTCAGCGCCGGGAATTTCACTTCCACCGTGGCTTCGGTCACACCGGTCTCATTGGTAACACCCTCCGGCAAAACAATGGGGAAGGTCAGTTCTCCGTCCTGTTTAATCTGCGCCAAATTAATAGATCCCAGTTCGATATCGCCCATCTTATCCAGCAGTGCGTCACTACCCGACACCCGGATAATTTCAGGCGTTATCTTGATCTCGCAGGTTTCCCTGGTAGCACCGCCGCCATCGATCACTTCCAGCACAAAGCCAACATCCATATACCGCTGGATCTGCACAGATACATTCACGCTCTCGGTATTGGTAGTGACCATAGCCACATCCACAGGTTCACCGTTGGAGGTGCAAAGCACGAACCCAAACTGTTCGGCAAAGGTTTCATACCGGCCATCCATGGGCACTTCCACATGGGCCTGACCCACCTGCTTCACAACAGACTCAGGTCCGGAGATTTCAATGGTCTTAAAATCCAGAATAGCTTCTTCCTTATAGGCGATATAACCCTCCCGCACTGTACCGGGGTAGGTTATCACCACAGGAACGCTCTTTTTCAGCTTATTCTCTACACTGATAGGGATACGATCGAGGCTGTAACTGAGCTCCTCAATATCACTTTTAGGAATGGTACCGGGGTAGGAAGTATCAAATTTCAGCAGGTGGTTGCCTGCCGCCTTGATATCGGCAACATCCACAAACACATTAATATTGGCTTCATTCAGCTCATTGAGGTCTGTGCGGTTGCCTTTGAGTTCCATGGTAATGGCAGGAATCTGGCTTGTAATCATCAGCCCCCGGTCAGCTAGGACGTTCTCATTTTCCAGAATAATAGGAATATTGTAGTAAGTCTTTTCAGATTCGGGGCTGACCACCGCGGTCACATATACCCACATTGCGAAGGCGAGCACTACAGAAATAACCAGCGAAAATACCTTATTTTTCATTCTGATCGCCCTCCTTTTCCTTCTTCAGGAGTTTCTGACGAAGTCTTGCCACCAAACTCCGGTCCTCATCGGTCTGTTCTGTGCACAATTCATTACGCAGCAGACGTTCCAGTGTCTGGGGGGCCAGATGCCGCTTAAGCATACCTCCCACTGCCACAGAAATGGCACCGGTTTCCTCCGAGACAACAACCACCACCGCGTCAGACACTTCACTCATACCCACAGCAGCCCGGTGCCGTGTACCCAGATCCAGGCTCAGCCGGTCACTTTCCGACAGAGGCAGCACACAGCCGGCAGCGGTGATTCTTCCGTCACGGACGATCATAGCGCCATCGTGGAGCGTAGCCTTGGGGAAGAAAATATTCCGAATCAGCTGTTCCGACACATTGCCGTCAATCATGGTGCCGGTCTTAAAATACTCATCCAGAGGATTATCCCGGGAAAATACGATCAACGCGCCAACCCGTTCCCGGCTCATGATCTCACAGGCCTGCACCGTCTGGGTAATCACAGGTGTCATTTCCTGTTCCTGCTTTTGCCCTCCAAGAAAACGGTTCAGCTTTACACTGCTCAGATGGTCGATCATACGGCGCAGCTCCGGTTGGAACAGCACAACAAGGGCAATAAGACCTATCTGCAGGAATTGGCTCAAAATAAAGCTGAGGGTGTGCAGCTTCAGGTATTCCGTCACCCACGACAGGATCAGCACCACAATTACCACACGGGCGATCTTGCTGGTACCGGTAGAGCGCAGCAGGGGAATCAGTTGGTAGATCAGAAAAGCCACAACAACGATATCCAGATAGTCAGACCACAGCATACCTTGCAGCTGTTTCCAAAATTCTTGCAAATAATCCATATGTGCCCCCGTTTCTTTCAATCTGTCACGAATATTGCGGCACATTTGTGCCATTGGCATAACTAGCCTATTATCTGTTCTATTATAGCGGAAAGCCCTGCCGATGGCAATAGTAATTCAAAAAATTTTACATTTCTCTGCGGTATCTGTCCAGTGCCCACAGCAGTGCGGAGGTCTGTTCCCTGGACGCGTCATGACCGTAGCTAACACGAACGGTTCCGGTTTCCAGCGTTCCGGCGCTTTCGTGTGCCAGCGGGGCGCAGTGCAGGCCTGCCCGTACGGCGATTCCCTGCTTTTCCAGATACGCCGCCACATCCTCACTGTCCCTATCATCGGTAAAGGATACAGTACCCCCCTGGTGCTCCCCGGAAAACACATGGAAGCCCAGCTTTTCCAGACCTTTGATTGCTTTTTTCGCCTCATAAACCTGCCGTTCAAAGAGCCTGCCCTGCCCTGCCTTTCCCAAATAAGCAAGACC
>JAZSRI010000011.1:0-13959 GCA_045538415.1 Faecousia sp.
TGGAAATGGAAGAAGAACCACAGAGGTTCTTCCGGCACATTACGCTATGCTTTTTTGTGGTTGTTTTCTTTGTTCGAAAATTCTATTTCAAAAACCCGACTTTAGCTGCGTTGCCAAAGTCGGGTTTTTCTACAGACTGAAACCCGCTTCAAATCGAAGCGGGTTTAATTTGTTTAGATGTTCACATTTCTTGCCAAATAGGGTATTGCATTCGTGAAGAAGCATCTTTAAGTTGTCGCACAATCTCTGGATAGGTCATTTCTACAAAATCCACATATTCTGCACTAACGATTTCCCCGTGAACACCTCTGTTTGCAATTTTAATGACTTGACTAATTAACTCACAAGTCACGTGGTTGATTACTTCAGCGCGGCTTAACAGTTGCATCATTTTCGGTATAGGCATTCTCTCTGTCTGCCCAATTTTCTCGCATAGTTCACGCAAGGATGTTTCAATATCCAAACGCACTTTGAACAGATAAACATTCTTGTTATCTACTTTCGCAGCCGAATCAACCAACGGAGCACCTGTGTTTGGATATGTAGACTGCAGTTCTCTTACTATCTGAAGAAGTTCCTCTATCTTCTGCTCTGAGGGTAGTGGGGAATTATTCAAATTGATATTATTAGCAACAGAACTCGTCAGTTGAATTTGAGCAACTTGTGTTTGAAGGGTTTGCAGCGAACTTTTAACTTCTTCTGTTGCCTTTTCGACTTCTTTTTTTACCTTTACCCCTAGGAACTCCATTTCAGAGAACAACGGCAATAGAAGTAACAAGAGCCATATAATAAAAAGCAGATTTTGAGCATTAAGCTCTTTTAGTTGATAAATTTCATGACGATAGTACCAAACATAGCCGGAACTGGCTACCAACAGAATAATATACCAACACTTTTTCTTTATGAGCTCCCATACTTTCATAAAAAATGACTTCATATCTTAAACTGCCCCTTGATTTCTCATAATTCTACATCATGATTATATCACCACTCCCTATTTAATAATAGTGCTTTTTCAAATCTTCTCGTTATGATAGACAGATTTATCTTTGCCCAGGTTCAGGTTCCCCTTTCATAACCTCGCCGGGTTTTGTGGTCATAATGCTGTAAAGCTCGTTGTCCTGCGGGAAGTGGTCCATGAAGGGCAGGATCACGTTGCCGAAAAAGATAAGCCCCTGTCCGGGGCCGGAATTGCTGATGTGTGCCGCCTGCTGGTTAGAGATGTTCAGACGCTCACAAAGTATCTTTCTGTCGCCGCTGGCCTGGTTCAGAAGATAGATGAAATCGCTGTTTTCAAAGATGTTCTCGATCTCCGCAGAGGCAAGAAGATCCTTGATATTCTGGGTGATACCCGTGGGGATACCGCCCCATTTACGAAAGCGTTTCCAAATCTCCACGCTCCAGGAACCTACCTCGCCCCGCAGCAGAAGGTGGAACTCGTCCACATAGTATCTTGTGGACTTGCCCTCGCTGCGGTTGACGGTGACACGGTTCCACACCTGATCCTGGATGACCAGCATCCCCAAGTTTTTCAGCTGCTTGCCCAGTTCCTTGATATCAAAGCACACAAGGCGGTTATTGATATCCACATTCGTCCTATGGTTAAAGACATTCAAGCTGCCATGCACATACAGCTCCAGGGCGGCGGCGATCCGCTGTGCCTCCGGGTCCGGCTGCCGCCTAATCTCGTCGTAGAGGTCGCCCAAGATGGGGACATTCTCCGGTTTCGGATCGGCAAGGTACGGACGGTACACGGTCCGCACAGCACGGTCGATCAGCGTCTTTTCCACCGGCTCCAGACCGTTGCGCCCGCCTGCCGCCAGCTCACAGAAGGACAGGATGAAGTCGGATTTTAAGGCCAGCGGGTTGTCGTCCTCAGAGTAGTTCAGGCTCATATCCATGGGGTTCACATACTGGTTGCTGGTAGGCGATATCTTTATGACCTGCCCGCCTAGGCGGTGGACCAGGGGGAAGTATTCCGCCTCCGGGTCGCAGATGATGATATCGTCCGTCGTCACCAGGAACACATTGAGTATCTCACGCTTTGCGGAGAAACTTTTGCCGCTGCCAGGCGTGCCCAAGATCAGGCCGTTAGGGGTCTTTAGCTGCTTGCGGTCCGCCAGGATCATGTTGCCGGAAGTGGCGTTCAGGCCGTAGTACAGCGCCTCGCCGCCCTGGAAAAGCTCCTGGGAGATGAAAGGCACAAAGATGGATACGGAGGAAGTGGTAAGCCCCCGCTGTATCCTGATCTGGTTGACGCCAAGAGGGAGCGCCGACACAAAGCCCTGCTCCTGCTGGAAGTCCAGTCGGGTGAGCTGGCAGTTGTATTTCTGCGCCACACTGGAAGCCCGGAACACATCATTGTCCAGCTTTTGCTTCGTATCTGCGATATTCACCACCAGGAAGGTCAGAAGGAACATTCTTTCATTCCGGCTCTGCAGGTCACGGAGGATGTTCTTTGCCTCGCCAGCGTAGGTCGCCAGATCGGAAGGGATGATATCCATATCGAACCCTTCACGGGCGGCGCGTTTCTGTGCGTCGATCTTCATGCTGTCCAAATCCGTGATCTTGCGCTTGACCGTCTTGATGGCCTCATTCTGGTCCATGCTGCGGATATGCAGGCTCACAAGGATGGTGCTGTCCGTATCCAGCAGGTCCGCCAAAAGGCGGTCGTTCATTTCCGGGGCCGTAAGCTGTAAGAAAGAAACAGTTCCAAACTTGCCGCCCATCTGGAAACGCCTTGCCTCCCCGAAGCGGAAGGAGGACGGGCAGATAAAGTCCTTCACATGAAGGCCAGAAGGGGCAAGCCAGTCCCATTCAAAACGGAAACGATCCCCGTCCGGGTGGAGGACGCCATGCAGCACCTCCAGCCATTCCTTGCCGTCCAGGTCTTTCGCCAGGGCTCCCATTGCCTTAAAGTGGTTCAAGGCGTCCAGCACGATCCGGGAGAACCGGGCCTTTGCGGTCTTTTGGTTGTCCGCCTCAATGGTCAGCACAAGGAACTTCGTCTTTACCATGCCGTTGTTGCCATGCTCCAACTGTCTGCGGAGCATATCCGTGTAAAGGGCGCGTACCCCGTCGAACCTGTCACCCTGGGCCGCGATCTCGATACGCTTTCGGAAATCCTCCCGGTTTACCTTGCGGCACATAAGGGACAGCTCCATGCCGATAGAAGCGTCATGGGCGTTATACATATCACAGAGGGCTTCAAAGATGGCGGTCTGTCCGTCCGGCTGGGCGAGCTGGTAATTCACATCCTCAAATTCGATGCACCGGCTCCAGCTCTTATCGTCCAGCTTGCACAGCCCGTCCGGGTATATCTGCTGGAAGGGTAAGGTATCCTGTGCCGAATGGGGTTTCCCGTCGCCCCTGGCAGCCTCCATGATCTTTTTGATCTCCCGTTTTTCAGCGGGCGTCAGCTTTCGCCTTGCCTTTACCGGGGCCGCTTCTTTCTGCGGTTTTGCTTTTCTGAACAATCTTTCTCACCTCCTTCTCCAACTGGTTCTGCCGTTCAATGGCGGCATAGAAATTGTTTGTCTGATATGGCCGTTCTTTCGGCCGGATGAACATGGTCTGAATCATCTGCCCGGCGATCACCTCCAAAGGCTGGCCATGCCGTTCATACATGGCCAGCAGGAAAAAGGGCAGCATCACCACGATCATGCAGAGTGTTGCGGCGCTGGAACTGACTGCGGTTTTGAGCAAAAAGAAAAGCGGTACTCCAATGAGTGCCGCCGCGCCGAAACATATTAACTGCCGTTTGGTGAGACCAAACAGGACTTTGGATTTCACTTTCGTCAGATCCTTTGGAATTGTTACATACGCCAATCTATCAAGCCTCCTTTAATGGGCGCCGAAAAGGGATTTAGAGAGACTTCCCGTTTTGAACAATGCGAAGCACAGCAGGACCGTATAGCCCATGCAGCTCCAGATGGCCCCGGAGATATCGCCGCTTGTGGCAATACTCTGTACCAGGACCGAATAGATACCCACGCACACCATGATAAGAAAGGCCTGGAACGCAAGGGCGAACAGAGATTTCAAATAGTTCTGCCCGGTGGAACTCCAGTCACGGTTGGTCATGGTGGCAAGGGGGATCGGCCCGATGGAGGTTGTTAAATACACCTCAATCATGCGGCCGTAAATGACCAGCATGATACAGATGGAAAGGGCGTTCATGGTAAGCCCCACGAAAAGGGACTGGAACC
This sequence comes from Faecousia sp., assembly GCA_045538415.1. Classification (GTDB taxonomy): domain Bacteria; phylum Bacillota; class Clostridia; order Oscillospirales; family Oscillospiraceae; genus Faecousia. The sequence continues at coordinate 4,209 of JAZSRI010000011.1, forward strand.
ACAGGCCGAAAAGTTCACCTGTTGAAAGCGCCTCCACCTGGGCCTCCAGGTCGGTTATCACACTGTTTACGTCAATGGAGGTATCCCCGATGATAACGCCTGCGCTGCTGCTCACGACGCTCTGGCCCACATCGAAGATCGCCATGACGATATTCCAGGTATTGGTCACGATCAGCACGGCGCAGAAGGTTTTGAATATCCACTTGAAGAACATCCAGGTATCTACGTCGTGCATATTGTTTTTCTCTGTTACAAGCTGGATCAGCTCATAACACATCACAAATGTCAGGATAACCCCGGCAATCGGGACGATCACCGTTTCGGAGAGGTTGCGGATCATGGAAAAGACGCCGCTGTTCCATGCCAGCGGCGTCATTCCCACTTCACCGGCGATCTCGCCTACTTTGGTATTCACCGTATCGAACATGCCCGACAGGTTTCCCGTGATACCATCGACGAGCAGCCCGCGCAGCCACTCGTCCAATTTGTCGAGTATGCCGCCCATAAGCGATCACGCCCCGTCGATTAACCGAACAGGCCGGAGAGCAGAGGGACAAGGGTGATGCCGATGAGGGCGACACCGCCGCCCGCCATAAGCTGCTTCATGCCCTGGGATTTGCTGGCAGGGTTGTCCTGGCCGTAGCCCTCCAGAAGATTGATAACACCCCAGATGCCCAGGCCCGCGCCCAGAGCGATCACCAAGGTCTGCAAAACACCAACTGCGCTATTGAAAAATGCCATATATTTACCTCCTAAAAATGTGTTTGTGTTATTCGTTTACATCAATCTCGTACACATCGAAGCGGTCGCTGGGCTTTACAACCGCCCGCTGCTTCTTCATGTACCGTTCCATATCAAAGACATTTTTAGGGTCGGCGTCGGCTGTGTATTTGTAATTCGGGTGCCGCGTCAGGTCGTACTTGTCCGAAAGAAACGGACGCACGCCGCGCAGCATGAAGATACATTTGCCTCCGTCCATAACTGCCAATTCGTCCTGGGTCATCAACTCCTTTCCTAATTTCTGATAACTGAGGCCGTGGGAAATCTGGCTGCCCCGGTTTTCGGATTGGTTGTAGCTGTCGATGGTCTCCTTGCCCAGCAGCTCCGAAATCTCTTTGAGCGTCGATTTTTCCTTGCCTCCCAAAAACAAGGTACTGTCGCAGTTGCCCACAATGGTATCCGCGTTGTCCTTGTAGATGGCTTTTAACTGGCTCTGTGACTGCAAAATGATGGAGGCCGATATCTCACGGCTCCGGATGGTGGCGATCAGCTTATCAAAGTTTGGTATCTGGCCTATGTTTGCAAACTCGTCCAGGATCAGGCGGACATGGACGGGCAATCTGCCGCCGTAGAAATCATCCGCCTTGTCGCAGAGCAGGTTGAATAATTGGCTATACATAAGAGCTGCGACAAAATTAAAGGTGCTGTCCGTATCGCTGATGATCACGAACAGGGCCGATTTGCTGTCACCTAGGGTATCCAGCTCCAGCTCGTCGGTCTCCATCAGGTCCCGCAGCTCCTTGATATCGAAGGGAGCGAGACGGGCGCCGCAGCTAATTAAAATGCTTTTGAGTGTCTTGCCCGCGGCCATTTTGAACTTGCGGTATTGCTTCACCGCGAAATGGTCCGGGTCTTTTTCCTCCAACTGTGCGAAAAGGAGGTCAACGGGGCTTTGGTATTCCTCGTCGTCCTCCCTGGCTTCGCTGGCGTTGATCAGATCCAGCAGCGTTATGAAGTTCTTTTCTTCCTCCGGGGCCTCATACCAGATGTAGCCGATCAGGGCCGAATAGTAGAGACGTTCCGCCTTCACCCAGAAATCCTCCCCGGCCTTGTCACCCTCGCCCTTCGTGTTCATAATCAGGGCGTTCACCAGCTTCAGGATATCCTTCTCCGACCGGATGTAGGCCAGGGGGTTATACCGCATGGACTTCTTGAAATTGATAAGGTTAAGGCACTTGATACGGTATTTCTGCCGCTCCAGGAAGGCGCCGATCTCCGGCAGGAGTGTTCCTTTTGGGAGCGTTTTGTCAAGACCGTATTTGTATCACTTGCAAAATAGCACATTACGCACTTTCCTTGTGAATATCCTCTTTTACCGCCCTGAGTGCCTTTTCCTGCATACTCATACCCTCATCCCTAAAATTCATCACTACCTCGTAATTGGTGTTTCCTATGGTGGTTTCAAAGCTCCCACCGGCATTGTACTTTGTCTCTCTTTCTTCCATGCTTCTCCCTTCAATCAAAAAGGACAGCTACAAAACCGACTTGTAAACTGTCCTCACACTGTTATATTATCTGTTCATTTTTCTTGTGCTTCGGCACTCTGTTTCTTTGCCTCTGCTCTGCCTCTCTTGTCAAGGCATACATCTTTCTGTTATGCTCAATAACCTCTGCGGATGCAAGCTCCGTAACAACCTTTGCGTAGCCTGGATTGCTCTCCTGCAATTTTGCTTCAAGCCGGGCTTTCTGCTCCGTCCACTTCTTCGGTGTAATCTTTTCATCCGGCGCAAGCATTCTCTTCAAATCTGCCCGATAACTATCGTACATTTCAAGCTCCGTTTGATGGGCTTTATCATAATTACGCTTGGCAAATCCTTTCATAGAATTGCTCGTTTTATGATATTCCACATAAGGCTGTAACTCACTGTACGCATAAAGCAACTGCTCCAGTCTTGCTATCTGCTCCGCTATGCCCTGCCTTTCTTGTGCCAGTTTTTCATAAGCCGGCACCCGCTGTTCCATAAATCCCTGCAACTGCTCAAAGCTCTCAATCTGATTTGAAACAACAAACTGCTCCATTCTGTCCTGCTCCTGCAATGCCTGCCTCTGGGAAATCTTTTTCAGATACTTGCTACCCACAACCGGAATGTCCAGTCTACCTTTTCTGCCAACAACTGCCCTTATCATATCAATCACTTCATTGGCAGTATTGCGCACTGCTTCGACCGGCTTTGAATTAACAAGCTTCTGCAACTGTTCCTCGGCTTTTGCCACAAGCATTTTGGCAGTAAGAATAGCCTTGTTCTGCTCCATAATTCTACGGTTGATATTTCCCCTTTCAGTTTGTATGCCCGCTCTTTCAAGCGCACTGGCTTTCTCTCCCAAATGTATCTGTGGGAGAATATCAAGCCCTTGCTCCTCAAAGGAACGGTGTTCCCAAAAGTTCTCTGTCAATCCGTTCTTCTCATTAACTGCATTGATTGTGTCTGCCCAGTTCTTGCGCCACCGCTTTGCATTCTCCTTATTGTTCCATCCGGTCACATCCTGTGTGGTGCATTTATAGTTCCCCTTTTTGGTTCTAATCTTGTTCCCATCTGCATCCAGTATATAAATCTTTTTCTGTTTTTCTCCCCATGTGCCATCCGGCAGGATCGGGCGCATGGTCATCATAATATGACAATGCAAGTTCCGTTGATGCGTAACCGGATTTTCTGAGTCATGAATAGCAAACTGCACACACATTCCCTCATCCACAAAATTACGCTTCACATAATCCCTCACAACTTCGGTGGCAAGTTCATAGCTCCATTCATTCGGAATGGAAATCTTATATGACCTTGCAAGCTGTGCCTTGGAATTATTTTTCTCACGCATTTCCACTGAGTTCCACAATACAGATGGGTCTGCATATTCCTCCGGCGCATTCTCCGGTAGCATAACCTCACTATGCACCAAATCTTCACTGTACTTTGGATAATAATAAGTTCCGTCATATTCAGAGTACATGGTGGTACGGCTGATATATGCCGACCTATCAACTGCGGATGAGCCACCACTACACTTTGCTCCCCTGCCTATGATAGCAATACGGGTACTTAGGCTTTTTACAGCCATAGCAACACCTCTTTTCTGCATGGACTATGGCTGACCGATACTGTGGACTTTGCGGTATCGGCTGACTTTGTGGGCAGTGCAGCTCCGCTCTTTGGAGCTTCACTGAACGCAAAGTATGCAAATGGGTAGGTGCGCCCTCTGCACCGAAGGGAAAACGCAGTGTTCCCTTTTGACTGCCCTCGGCAGGCAATGGCTGTCTGCAAGACCCCTCGGAGAGCGCACATACCATCCGTGATGGTATATCTGTGCGCAACGAAAAAATTTCGTTGAATGGTTTTAGGCACTTTCGCCTTTGCCGGCACCTTCATCATTAGCCACCTCACTTTCAGATTTTGCAAATACACTGCCACTCTTTTCAGCACTTTCCTTTTTCACGATTTCAATAATGCACTGGCACTGCTCCGACTTGATAGCAGATGCAATAATGCGGTTCAACTCCAACTCGTCAAACTGGTAACACTCGGGAAAGTATTTATGAATAATACCACCCATCATGTACTTATGCTGATTTTCCTCTTTTCTCTTCCTTGCGCCTTCTTTCCTCTTTGCTTCTGCCAATCTTGCCTTGGCTTGTGCCAACTGCTCCTCTGCTCTTAAAATCTCTGCTGATTTTTCGTTGTTCTTAATCATGTTTTTCATTCTCCTCTTCTTCGTTTTGAGCAACAAAAAAGGCGGTCATGGTTTTGACTTTCCATGCCACCTTTTTGGTGTTCGATATTAAATTAAAATGCGGTGAAACCTGAAATTTGTATAATTCACTGTATAAAAAACTTTAATTCTGAATTACTCTTTCTATTAACTGCACCGCATTTGCAACACCATTTTCAGACTGAATCTTCTGCGAAATCATTTCCGCATTTTTCTTTTTCTCATCATAAGTCTTATTCATATCTTCGATATAAGTTATAATGGTCTCTTCACTTAAATCTTTTGATTTTAACGGCTTTGTAGAAACATTAATGTTGTTTAATTGCATAGCAAATCCCAGTTGGTCCAAAACATGTGGAATCGGTATGGATGGAATTCCATAAATCATCGTTGCAGCTGACGTTCCAAACCCACAATGATGTATAACAAATTTTCCTTGTTTAAACAACCAACTATGTGGAATACTTCCACATGCTATCATTGTTTCAGGTAATTTATAATTTTGCATCGTCTTCTGAAACCCTTGAATAATTGCTCTGCAACCGGTTCTCTCAAAAGCATTTACAAACATATCTAATTTCTCTTTTTCAGATTCATCTTCAAAAGACATTGCTCCAAGAGCAAGGATAACAGGCTTGTCACCTTCTGACAGGAATTTTGCCAATTTCTCTTCCGGTACATATTCAGACTCTTCATCATACCAATAACCTGTCAATATATTTTTCTCTTCCCAATACGGATTCCGTTCTAAAACATACTTACTTATGGGGATGAGATTCAACTTTGGAGACATGATTTCATCTGCGGATTTCACAGCGTTCAAGTTATAAACTTTTCGAATTTTGTTGTATGGCTTTGCTACCTGCTTCGCAATCATACCACCAATCAGTTTATCTTTGAATGTCTGAGGTTTTAATTTCTCTCCTATCATTTCCTTTTGAAGTGTCACATTTACAGTTGGAATTCCTAAAACTTCTGCTTCTGTTGCACCCATCTGACTATGACTTACAATAATCAAATCCTTGCCCTTACAAATTTCAAATATCTCATGTGTGGATTCCTGAATAATACGAAATACAAAGTTCATTGTTTTTAGCATACTCAGTGCAGGATTGGATACCTTACCTCTGATAATAGCCGCTTCCTTTTCTATATCAATATCGGGACCAATAGGTTCAAAAAATATGCCAGCTTCTTCAATCAGATTTTTCCAACACGGGTGTGACCCTAACACAACATCGTAGCCGTTTTTTATTAATTCTTTTGACAAAAAAATATATGGTTGAACATCTCCACGTGTTCCCATCGTAAACATTGCTATTTTTTTCATAAAATCATCACTCCGTAAAATTCAAATTTGCGCTCTCCTCGTAGCAAAGCAATTATATCACAGAATACACATCTTCTCAACTAACTATCTCTTGAATTGTATCGTGTCATTTGCTCTCTTTTATGCTCCCTGCATTCATCACTTAACCTTCTCGGCTTGCGATAACTAATGTGTGATTTTGGCATTGAATATGTCCTATCAATATCAGTTTCACTGACAAGCCTATACACATCGGGGAACTCGATAACTAACGCATCAATTCGCCTCATAACAGCCTTATCTCTGGTGTAGACAATGGCTGTCTGCTCCCCTGCATTGAAATTAATAACCGTTTCCTGCTCGTACTTGGATAAACTGCCCATAAAACCACTCCTTTCTCTCAGGCTCGTACTTTTGACGACTCTAGACTCGTACTTTTGCCGGGCAAATAATAAAGCCTGCCGTAGGCAGGCGGATAGGATGGGATAGGATAAGATAGAGATGGTATATCTCTTTTTTATCTTTTTCTTTTATTCTTTTCTTTGGTTCTTTCTTTTCTGCTTTTCTTTTTCTCTTTTTTCTCTAGGAAGAGAAAGAGAAGGAAGGGGAAGGGAAGGTTGCACCGGTCATACCAACATAAAAGACATCCGCAACATACAGTTCCAACTGTCCGTTTTGAATGCCCTTTTTTGCTGATTTCATACGATAACTACCGCACCAAATCATTCCCATATTCTCTTGATAATAATTTCCTCAACTACCCTATTTCTACTCCCATCCTCACAATAATTATCGTGTAGTATTAAAGCTATAACACTTTCCTCTTTGCTCTGCGCTTTGCTTTCTCACGCTCACTCGCCATTTGCTTTTTATGCTCAATTCTCCGGTCATATTCCGTCAATAGCTCCACTGCCCGACTGTCTCCCTGCTCTGCCAATGCCTTTGTAGCCTTGTATTTCTCCTGCTCCCTGCGATAGCGCTCCTTGAAGTATGCCTTGCTCTGCTCCCGCTTTTTCTCTTCATTCCTGCAATACTCTTCATATTCCGCAATCGCTTTCGGGTCACCGGCTTCTGCATCTGCCTTAAGCTGCGCCAGTCTCTTGGCTTTATTTGCCTTGTACCGCTTCACGGTTTCTGCCCTTTTTTCTGCTCTTGTTCTGTCCTTTTCCGCTTTCTTAACAGCCTGTTCCTTGGCTTCTGCTTTCAGCTCCGCTTTGCTGTATGGCGGTATAAACTGCCCGATAAAATTAAAATAAATCTCAATCTTCTGCTTTCGTCCGAATCCTCTCACACCATTTGACTCATGAACAACGACTCTATCAATAAACTCGTGTATCATGGTAGGTGTAAGCTCTTCAAAATCTGCATATTTCTTTGCCAGTGCAATAAAAGAATCCATCGCATCCTTCGGTGTCTGTTCCTCTTCATCCGGCGCAAGTTCCTCTACCAGTGCTTCCAGTTCTCCGTATTCATCCTCATACTGGTTCATAAGTCGCTGATACTGTCTGTCTGATATTTTTTCCATTGCATAGGTTTCGTACAGCTTGCCTATCAGAGTATCAAGCTCCTTCATCCTTGCCTCTGCATTTGCGATAACTTCCGCATTTTGGGAAGTATCAACTTCCTGCCTTACCGCTAACTCGGCAAGTATCTGTTCCCTAAATTCTTTCTCGTTAGTTATCGTGTATTTACTGGCTCTTTGGATGGATTTCTTTATCAGTTCCAGTATGTCAGAACGCTTAATAAAGTGCATGGTGCAATCACTGGTAATCTGCCGGTATTTGCCACAACAATAGGCTTGGTCACTTTCATATCGTTCTCCGGTGCCGGAATTATAACTTCTTCTGATGAGCTTTGCTCCACAATCCGCACAATAGAGAAGTCCGGTAAGATTGAGTGGGTCTGCGCTGTATGGTGTCTTTTTTCGGTATGCCTTTACCTTATTGGCAATTTTCCATGTTTCCTCGTCAACAATTGCCTCATGCGTATTCTTGAAAACAATCTTGTCCTCATCCGCAACCTTAACACGCTTCTTCGACTTATAGGATAATCCCTTGGACTTTTTCAAAACTGTATGTCCTAAATACTCCTGCCGATGAATGATATATCCCAATGTTGTGGAGCTCCATCTGTAAGGGTCATCCATTGGCTTGTGCCTGCAATCTTCGGGGTAATGCAGTCTGTTGTATTCTGTCGGACACAAGACCTTTTCCTCTCTGAAAATCTTTGCAATCTCTGCATAAGAATATCCCTTAACCACCATATCAAAAATTCGCCTTACCACCTTGGCTGACTCTTCATCCACATAAAGGGTCTGCTTATCATCCGGCTTACGATAATAACCGTATGGAATTGCACCACTGCACCTAAGACCGCTCTCCATCCGGCTTGCAAATACTGCATTTATTTTTCTGCTGGCATCTCTTGCATACCATTCATTCATAATGTTCAGAAATGGAGTGAAATCACTGTCCGTCTGATTGGCACTATCAATGTTGTTATTGATGGCAATGAAGCGCACTCCCTTTTCTACAAACATAATCTCTGTATAGTAACCGACTTTCAGATAATCTCTACCAAATCGGCTCATGTCCTTTACAATGATTGTGGATATATGACCTTCCATAACCTCTTCAATCATTGCCTTAAAGCCTTTTCGCTCAAAGGTTGTTCCGCTGATACCGTCATCCGTAAAGTGTCGGAAATTATCAAATCCATGCTTCTTAGCATAATCTTCTAAAAGTCTCTTTTGGTTTGTAATACTGTTGCTTTCGCCCTGCAATTCGTCATCTCTGGAGAGGCGTTCATACAGGGCTGTGTACTGATGTTTACTCATGTTTTGCCTCCATTTTTTCAAAATAACTATTTTACTGTCCTATTCAAACTTAACCGTTCGGATCGGTACACACATACGAACTATGGCCCTGGAGAAGTGAAGGCTTGCAGAAGAACCTTGTCTTGCCGCTGCCACTTCCGCCGATCACCAGGATATTTTTATTCCTGGCGTACTTCGGCTGCTTCGGCCTGCTTGACATGGTGATCCGCTCCGTCATGGTCATGGGGATGTTCTGGAAGAAATCCTTATCCATGTAGGGGGCGATATCTGCCGCTGTGCCCCAACGGGCGCTGCCGTATTCCATGCCGTAGCGGTATTTCTTTGCGTTCTTGCCCTTCATGTGGACCGCCACACGGAGGATCACCGCACCGGCGATACCCACAAGGAGGTCAACGGGATCAAAACTCAGCCCCAGGGAGGAAAACGCTGCCGTGAAACCGTCCCCGATGGAGAGTATCTTTGCGGAGAGGTCCGCACCGGGCGCCAACCGGATCGCCTGGGACAGCTTATCGAAGGGGTACACGAACAGGAGGTACGGGAGGTTCAGGATCAACAGCTTTTTTATATTCACAGCTCCACACCCCTTTCCTTTACCTTGACTTTCTGCCGGTCAAGCGCCCTGTGTTCCACCTTCTGCGCCGCCTGCTCCCTTGCCTGGGCCAGCCGCTCCCGGACGGAGGGCTTTTCATCCCGGCCCATCTTCCTGCTTGCGAACTCCTGGAAGGCCGCCGTGATGGCATCGGCATCCCGGCTTTTGAAAAAGACCAGGTAGCGGGGCTGCTCGGCAGTGGTGTCCTTCTTCAAGGCGAAATCCACATGGTATTTCTTCGCCACATGGGTAAAAGCCTTGATATTCCTGTCGCTGATCTCGATATTGGCAAGCCCGGCGTTCTGCCCGGCAAGCTGCTTTAGGGTCTGTTTGCCCCGGTGCATTTTCGGGGACTTGTTTTTCTGCGCCTCCAGGAACTTTTGCAGGGCCTTTTCCAAAATCTGCTCGCTCATTTTGGCGCCGTCGATAATAAGGACAACGGCCTTGCCGGTCACTTCTTCCTGCATTTAGCCTCGCCCCCTTTGCCCGTCTCCGTACATATCGTGCTGCACCAGGGAGGAATAGTAATTGCCGA
>JAZSRI010000010.1:0-16689 GCA_045538415.1 Faecousia sp.
AGTCCTGCCCCCCCACCCCTTCCCACACCCAGGGCGATCCCCCCCAGCGCCATGGACAAAAGAGCAAACACAAGACTTCTGCGGAAAGCGCTGACGCTGATTCCGTAAGCTACAGCGCCCATCAGCAGCAGAAACACCGCACGCCACAAGAAATTCCCAAGAAAACGAAAGCCCGGCAGGATGCAGGCAGCCCCATACACGCAGCCTAGGAACCCTCCCAAAGCCGACCTCCCCACACCGGCCGGATATCCGCAGAGCCGTCCTGCCGCCATCAGCAGAAACCAGTCTATGACGAAGTTTAACACCATCAGCACGTCCAGATAAATATCCACAGCCTCACCTCCCTGCAATCATAACTCACGCAATGAAAATATGCCGTCGCAAGGGGTGCTGTATTTCACAGCAACAATCGGCCTGTCCCATCTGCTTTCCATACAAAGACGCAATTGGCGCAAAAAAGCGGCAGCCTGTTTCCACGGCTGCCGCATATTTATGTCGAGGATTCCTCCCGGATTACCTGGCGGATATTTTTTTCCGCTTTGAAGCGGGGGGTCATCAGTTCGTGGCCGCATCCCATGCACCTAAGGCGGAAGTCCGCCCCGGTACGAAGAACCAGCCAGCGTTTTTCCCCACAAGGGTGAGGTTTTTTCATAACCAGAATATCATTTAAACGAATATCCATAGTATTCCTACTTTCCTTTGATGGCGTCCCAATAGGCTTTCGCTGCCTGTTCCAGTTTGTTATTTCCGTAATGGTAATAGCTTGTGCCCACCAACGCATCCGGCAGATACTGCTGCTGTACCCAATTTCCGGGGTAATCATGGGGATATTTGTACCCCTGCTCTCTTTCCATGGTATGGGTGTCCGCATGGACATTCTGCAGATGTCTTGGGAAATCACCGGTCTTACCCTTTCCAACATCGGAAAGAGCCGCATCCAAAGCAACGTGGCCAGTGTTGGACTTAGGTGAGGTGGCCATAAGCACCGCCGCGTCTCCCAAGGGGATCCTTGCCTCAGGCATGCCCAGCATGAGAGCCATATCCACACAGGATTTGACAATGGGTATGATCATAGGATAGGCAAGACCTACGTCCTCCGCCGCAATGACCATAAGGCGGCGACAGGCCGACTGCATCTGCCCAACCTCCAAAAGCCGGGCGAGATAATGTACAGCGGCATCCGGATCCGAACCACGGATAGACTTTTGCAGTGCGGACAGCAGATCATAGTGGCTATCGCCATCCCGGTCCGCCCGCATGGCGCTTTTCTGGGTAACCGCCTTGGCATCTGCCAAGGTAATCTTCAGCACGCCCCCATCCGGCCGGCCAGCGGAAAAGAGCACCTCCACCGCATTCATGGCTTTTCTCAAATCTCCGCCGCAGGCAGAGGCAATGTACTCAAGAGCGCCGGTCTCCGCCTGAGTCTGCAGACCGTTTCGTTCCTGCAAATAGTTAACTGCCCGCTTGACCGCCTGCAGCGACGCGGCAGTATCGATTTGTTTAAATTCAAATACCGTGGAACGGCTTAAAATGGCGTTGAACACATAAAAATAGGGGTTTTCGGTGGTAGAAGCTATCAGGGTGATCTTGCCATTTTCTATATGCTCCAGAAGCGACTGCTGCTGCTTTTTATTGAAGGACTGAATCTCGTCCAGATACAGCAGCACCCCATTGGGCGCCATAAAGGTATCCAGCTGCGCCACAATATCCTTAATATCCGATGTGGAGGCAGTGGTGGCATTGAGCTGGTACAGGGTTCTATTGGTCTGCTTGGCAATAATATTGGCAACCGTGGTCTTCCCTGTTCCACTGGGGCCATAGAAAATCATATTGGGGATTTTTCCGGAATCGATCAAGCGGCGCAGGATCGCGTCCTTGCCCAGAATATGCTCCTGACCGAATACCTCATCCAGATTCGTCGGACGCAAAAGGTCCGCCAAAGGCTGATACATAAGGCCCCTCCTTTCCTGTTTTTAACAGTATAACATATGCAACGAAAAATTGCATCCCCTATTTTTCACATTTTCGATTTTTTGTTCTAAAATCTCCCCGTCCTGTATGGACGGGGAGAGATACTAAAAGGTTACCACGTCCTGCTCAGCAGGCTGACCGGGTATTACCTCCAGAGCCGTAAGCAGGGGGCCAAGTTCCCCCTGATACAAAGCATGCTTCTGTGCTGTGACGGTGGCGGTCACATTTACCCAGCTTCTGGGTTCCAGAGTTTTGGCGTCATCGTAGTAGCATGGTATGCCACAAAACTGAATGTCATCTTCACAGCATGTCATCACAAACCGGCCCGGAGCAAACATCTTGTTCTTCTCCCGGCGAAGCATAGCTACCTGTGCCTTGAACCGTACTGTTTTTCCCTGATATTTCTCCGGTTCTTCCGTCACATCCCGGTACCACAGCGCATAGTGGTCATCGGCAATGGTAATAATAGGCGCATTGATGTCAAAGGGCAGCGGATCTTCTATTTCGTCAAACTGGGTTGTTCCGTCGGTATAGTCATAGAGAATGTCTATGTTTCTGTTTGCCGCGCGGACAATCTTATGAAAAGGCATAATATCACTGCCAGGCTGCAGGCGGTTGAATACTACCATCTGTCCACCTACCAGCTTGTCCATGACGAGATTCCGCATATTGGCATTGTAGGTCATGAAGGTGGTGGCATCGGCGAACATAACCTCCTGCGCCACTACCCACTCCTCCGGAAAGCGGCTGTACAGATCTCCAACCTGCTGCATGCCGTTCAGCTCCGCCACAACCCGCTGGGCTCTGTGCTTTTTTGCAAGTTCCCGGAGCTGCCTGGTGGTCACTGTCTGCTGGTCAACTACCTCCAGATAGATATTGGTGTAAGGATAAGTGGAAAAGTCATACTCCTCCTCACCCTCCTCGCAGACCAAAAGCAGCGTACGCTCACCCGCGTTAAAGCGTTCGTCTTCCAAGGTTTCCTGAATAAATTTTGTTTTACCGGAATCCAGGAACCCGGTGAATACATATACTGGGATCTGGTTCATGCCGTTACCTCTCACAGACCAAACAAGGCTGCCACACCGGCTTCATCCAACTGAGCGCCAATGACACACAGCTTACCAGTGACCGCGGCGCTGCCTGTGCGCAGGTCGGTTTCACCGGGAACAAAATCAAAGTGAATCCAAGTACCGTCTTCTCCCGGCAGAATGCCTTTTGCCCGAAGAACTGTACCATATTCCCCGCTGTCCAGCGCATGCAAAGCCTGTGCGATTGTTTCCGTTGTAAACTTTTTGTGTGTCTCTGTACCCCAAGAGGTAAACACCTCGTCTGCATGATGATGCTCATGATGGTCATGACCGCAGCCGCAATACCCATCGTGATGGTGGTGCTCGTGGTGCTCGTGGTGGTTGTGACCGCAGCCGCAGTGCTCCTCATGATGGTGGTGCTCGTGGTGGCCGTGACCGCAGCAGCAGTGCTCACCGTGGTGGTGCTCGTGGTGGTCATGACCGCAGCAGCAGTGCTCACCGTGGTGGTGCTCGTGGTGGTCGTGACCGCAGTAGCAGTGTTCATCATGGTGATGATGTTCGTGGTCGTGGTGTTCATGGCCACAGCCGCAATGCTCATCGTGGTGATGGTGAGCGTGACGTTCCAGTTCCTCTAAATCATGAGAAACGGAAGCCTTTCCCTCCATCGCCTCCTTGATCTGCAGCCCGGTAAGCTGATCCCAAGGGGTGGTGACAATGGTAGCATTCGGGTTCTTCTGCCGCAGCATTTCCACCGCGGCATCCAACTTCTGTTGGGAGATAGAATCGGTACGGGACAGCAGAATGGTTCCGGCAGTTTCTACCTGATTGTTGTAGAACTCACCAAAGTTCTTCATATACACCTTTACCTTGCCAGCGTCAACAACAGCAACCGCGCTGCCCAGCACCACATTGCCATCGGTAACCTTTTCCACGGCAGCGACCACATCGGACAGTTTTCCAACACCGGAGGGCTCAATGATAATCCGGTCAGGGGCATACTGGGAAATCACCTGTTCCAAGGCCTTGCCAAAGTCGCCCACCAGACTGCAGCAGATGCACCCGGAGTTCATCTCCGTAACCTGGATGCCTGCGTCCTGCAAAAAGTCGCTGTCAATTCCGATCTGACCAAATTCATTCTCGATCAGCACCAGCTTTTCCTGCTGATAGGCCTCCGCAATCATCTTTTTGATCAGTGTGGTCTTGCCAGCACCCAAAAAACCGGAGTAAATATCAATTCTTGTCATAAAAAACACCTTCTGTACATAATTCTTCCATGCTAATTCAGCACTGTCTAACGCAAGCCATTATAACACCAATATTTCCCAAAAACAAGGGAAATCATCCCCTTTTCCACCCAAAAATCGCGGTGTTAAATACTTGTTTACTGCTCTCACCGCAACCTGTCGGAGATTTTGGCATCTGCTAAACATTACAATTATAACTCTGTCGACAGGTTTCCCTTGATTCTAATAAGTACAACCCCATAAACTTATATCAGGCGGACATTTCCCCAAATGCGACAACCGCCGAAACCGCCGCTGCATTGGCCTAACGCAGCGGCGGTTTTTCTGTTTAATTTAAAGGAATTAAGAGCATACGGTCTGCAGCCGGTTCATCGGTGAGTTTGTTGGCATTTCGGATCCTTTCAACCGTCGAACCGCTATTTTTGGCAATTGTCCAAAGGTCATCCCCGCCTGCCCTTCGCAGGATCAGGCTTGGCCGGTTCCCACTGGGCAACTCAACTTCACCCAAGTTCAAACCGCATACCATAGAGAAGCCCTCATCAGATACAGCTTTTGCAGACAGAATAATGGTGCTCTGCACATTGGCACCTGTTCCACTGGGCAGCCCCACGGGCATTTGTGGGGTCAGTCGGGTCTGTACAGCGATTCCCGGGTCAGCGTCCATGGACCACCCCTGTTCCCAGTTGGCATCCGCGGTTTTCAGTTTACCCTCCAGATCATAATAAAGAAGCTGAAAATGACCACCCATGTCAATAGACACGTTCTGTTCCCCTATAACAGGTTTGCTGTTCCTTAGGAAAAATGCGGTATCCACAATCTGCATGCCTTCGCCGGGAATTGTTTGCTCTGCCATGATTTTCTGCTCCTGCCTGTCAAGGATTGCAGGTATTGGCAGCTGACCGGTGAGTAACTCCACGCTGCGTACCGGGCTGTAGGCGTCCTCCACCAGATGGATCAGCTGCCGCTGACAGACTGCAAATTGGCCCGCAAGGCCCATTTGCAGTTTCAGCTGTCCCTGTTCCCCCAGCTGCAATTCCATGGAGGTAGGCACCGCAGTGACCTCCACTGACGCGTCCGGCTCATACTCCCGGTCCAACTGGCCATACTGGGAGAAGGGCACATCCGCATCCCACCCATAAACGCGCTCATCCTCACCCATATAAAGGCAGTGCACCGTCACATTTCCGCGGAAGATTACCTTATCCGAGAGAGTTTTTTGCTCCTGCACAGACGGGTACGCCTGATAGCACAGGATTTTATTCACAGCCGGCATACCGGAAGGCAAGGACAAATCTTCCTCAAGCTCAAAATGCTTTTCTCCCGCCTCCATGGGTACTACTACCGGGTATGTACGCTGCAAAAGCTGAACATCCTCCGGTACATCCTGGGGAGTACAGACATCCATACGCTGTTCAATCAAAGCCTGCACCGCGGTGTCCACATTCACCCGCACGAACAGTTTCCGTGCCGATGCGCTTCTGCCATCCACCTCACAAAGGTGGAAACCACAATGGATAACACCCTCTTTTCCCCCGCTGTCCGGCAAATCAAATTTCTCCTGGAAGGGCACCCAGCTTTCCACCATCCATGGTGTCCCGCCACCCTCCGGCTCATAGAGCACCCAGGCCATCACACCGGCGGATAAGGTGATAGTACTGCCAGACCACTGTTTACTTCGCAGCAGCACCTGCCCCCAAGCGCCTAAAACCGTCCCCACATCCGGCATAGCGTCTGTCAGCCGCACCTCTTGGGTCTGTTCCTGGGTGTGCTTTTGATCAGACAGTGTGTGCAGGCAGAAAAATGGGGTATTTTGAAATTGCAATTCCAAACGAATCACTCCTTAATCCAGCTTTATACCAAAGTATATTTCTCAGCGGACAAGTTTATGACTCATTTTCTCCGGTGCATGCCAAAACAGCAACAAATACAGCATACCGAGATGATCCACACCAGCAGTCCATTTCCAATCCAGTGGCCAACCAACACGCCTATGCCAAAGGCAAGCAGCATACTCCCCCACAGCTGATTTCGCCAGCACATAAAAACACCCCCCGCAAAATTCTATGCGGGGGGTGTATGAAATTTAACCGCCAAGATAGGCTTTACGAACCTCATCGGACTGGGCAAGTTCCTTGCCGGTGCCGCTGAGGGTGATCTTACCTGTCTCCAGAACATAAGCACGGTCTGCAATTTCCAGCGCCTTGCTGGCATTCTGCTCCACCAGCAGAATAGTAGTGCCTGCGGCATGGAGTTCTTTAATAATGGTAAAGATCTGATCCACCAGTATGGGCGCAAGACCCATGGAGGGTTCGTCCAACATCATCAGCTTCGGTTTGCTCATCAAGGCACGGCTCATCGCCAGCATCTGCTGCTCACCGCCGGAGAGCGTACCGGCAATCTGCTTGCGCCGCTCCAGAAGCCGGGGGAACAGGGTAAACACCCGATCCAGTTCCTCTTTGGATACTTCCTTCTGGGTAAACGCTCCCATCTCCAGGTTTTCCTGAACGGTCATTTGCAGGAAAATCCGTCTGCCCTCCGGCACATGGGCAAGACCCTGACGCACCAGCTTGTGGGCATCTGTGTGAGCAATGTTCTGATCCATGAAGGTAATGGAGCCGCTGCGGGGATGCATCAGGCCGGAAACAGTTTTCAGAATGGTGCTCTTACCGGCGCCGTTGGCACCGATCAGCGCCACAATTTCTCCATCCTTGACCTCAAAGGAAACACCCTTGACAGCGTGAATGGCACCGTAATAGACATGTATATCTTCAATTTTCAGCATCGGCTCATTCACTCTCCTTCTTACCAAGGTATGCTTCGATAACCGCTGGATTTGTCTTAATCTGTTCCGGTGTGCCCTTAGCGATAATGCGGCCGTAGTTCACCACCGCAATTGCCTCACACACATTCATCACAAGATTCATGTCGTGCTCAATCAGGAAAATCGCCAGCTGGAAGGTATCCCGGATACGGCGAATCTGGTGCATCAGTTCAGCTGTCTCACTGGGGTTCATACCTGCGGCAGGTTCATCCAGCAGGATAATAGAGGGGTTGGTGGCCAGAGCCCTGACAATCTCCAAACGGCGCTGGACACCGTAAGGCAGGCTTCCTGCCTTGTGATCGGCCACGTCAGCCAGACCCATAAAGTCCAGCAGCTCCATTGCCTTGGCATTTGCGGCCTTCTCCGCCTTGTAATAACCGGGCAGGTGGAGAAGGGATTCTGCCAGAGAACACTTAATGTGGTGGTGCATGCCCACCTTTACATTGTCAAGGGCCGTCATATCCCCAAACAGGCGGATATTCTGGAAGGTTCTGGCAATGCCCAAACGGTTCACCTTTGCCGTATCCATGCCCTTGGTGTCAATACCGTTGAGGAGGATACTACCCCGGGTGGGCTGGTAAACACTGGTGAGCAGATTAAAAATGGTTGTTTTACCGGCGCCGTTGGGGCCGATCAAACCGGAAATCTCGGTTGGGCCGATGGTGATATCGAAGCCATCCACAGCGGTCAGGCCGCCGAAGTCAATACCAAGATTGTTCACGTCCAAAACAGGCAGTTTGCCCTGATCCTGCTCACGCAGCAGTGTAGTACTGGTGACCTCCACCATTTTTCTGGAATACTCATTCATGGTCAGCCACCTCCTGTTTCTTCTTTCCAATCTTTGCAAGCTTTTCTTTAGCCGTCAGTTTAGCCACATCCAGTGAACCTTTGACTTTGGGAGACCATGTGCACAGCATTACGACGATCAGCACCACCGCATACAGGATCATGCGGTAATCCTCCAGGCTGCGCAATGCCTCCGGCAGGATATAAAGCACTGTAGCGGAAATGACAGAACCGAAAATATTACCCATACCGCCCAAAACCACAAACACCAGAATATTGATAGAAGTGTTGAAGTTAAACTTGGAGGCAGTCAAAGAGGAGAAATTCAGACCAAACAGCGCGCCAGCCATACCTGCCAAAAAAGCTGAAATCACAAAAGCCTTCATCCGGAAAGCTGTCACATTGATACCAACAGACTCCGCGGCAATCCGGTTATCCCGAATAGCCTTAATGGCGCGGCCTTCCTTGGAATTTACCAGATTCAAAACTACAAGCAGTGTAACGAGAATCAGTGCAAAGCCCACAGGGAAGGATGCCAGCTTTGTGGTGCCGGTTGCACCCACAGGGCCGTCAATGACCATCTTGCCACCCTCCAGCAGGGTAAACCCATCGGCTCTGAAGGCAAAATGGAAACCTTCAGCATCCACACCGGCATAGAGGTTGCCAAACACATTTTTCAGGATTTCGCCAAAGGCAAGGGTCACGATTGCTAAGTAGTCACCCCGCAGGCGCAGCGTGGGGATACCAATCAGAAAGCCAAAAACGCCTGCCAGAATACCGCCGCCAAGCATAGCGATTACCAGGCGCAGCAAACCGCTGGGAATCAGATTTTGCAGCATCACAGCAATAATGATACCGCCAAAGGCACCAATGCCCATAAAGCCCGCATGCCCCAGGCTCAGCTCTCCACAAATACCCACCAACAGGTTCAAAGAAATCGCCAGAGAGATATATACACACACGGGTACCAGATAACCCTTCATAGCGCTGCCAAGAAGACCCAAGGAAGACAGCAGCTGCATCACAACAAAGGCAACTGTCACGGTGGCGTAAATGGTCAAATTGCTGCGGAAGGTCTTATTATTAAGCATTTTCTTCATAGCAGCCACCTTACACCTTCTCCTGCACCTGCTTACCCAGCAGGCCCGCAGGCTTTACCAGCAGAATCAGGATCAGCACCGCAAACACGATGGCATCGCTGAAATCTGTGGAAATGTACTTCTTGCTGAAGGTCTCAATGATTCCCAGCAGCAAGCCACCCAGCATAGCGCCGGGCATAGAACCGATACCGCCAAACACAGCCGCGGTAAACGCGCGGATGCCGGGCATAGAACCGGTGGTAGGCTGCAGCGTAGGAACTGTGGAACAAAGCAGGACACCCGCCACCGCTGCCAGAGCCGAACCGATGGCAAAAGTAATGGAAATGGTCCGGTTCACGTCAATGCCCATCAGTTGGGCAGCGCTTCTGTCCTCAGAAACGGCGCGCATTGCTTTACCGGTGCGGGTCTTGGTGGTGAACAGGGTAAGGCCTACCATCACAAGAGCAGAAACAATGACCGTCAAAATCGTCTCTCCGGTAATCACCAATCCGTCGCCAAACAGGTGGATAGGCTCCATGGTAACCACACTGGTGAAGTTCTTGGAGGCGGTACCCCAAATCAACTGGGCGGCGTTCTGCAGGAAATAGCTCACACCGATAGCAGTGATCAGCACTGCCAGGCTGGGTGTACCCCGCAAGGGTTTGTAGGCCAGACCTTCGATGAGGATACCCAATATAGTACACACCAGCACCGCCGCCAAAACCGACACAATAGCGGGCAGCCCCAGATAATTGGTCACACAGAAGGAAATGTAAGCACCCACCATGATTACATCACCGTGGGCAAAGTTCAGCATCTTGGCGATACCGTAAACCATGGTATAGCCCAACGCGATAATGGCATAGACCGAACCGATACTGATACCATTGATCAAATACTGCAATATTTGCATAGTCAACCTCTCTTTCTCGACAGCCTATAACAGCGGTTTTTACAAGCCGCTCTTATGGACTGTCGACGCACGTTTGGGATGGGAGGGTTTTCCCTCCCATCCCAATCGAAAAACTTTGGATTACAGAGCTACGTACTTGCCGTCCTGAATCACAACAGCGGCAGGAACCTTGGAGATCATGCCTGCAGCATCCCAGGTCATGCCGGTACCGGTCAGACCGGTGAACTGATAAGTAGCAAAGTACTTCATCAGGGTTGCGCAAGCCTCATCAGCAGCGGTAGTGCCGTTAATACCGGTGGCAACGCAAGCATCGTAGAGGGCGTAGATCACGTCATAGCCGTCAGCGGCGAACTGGTTGGGAATCACGCCGTCCATGGCCTGCTGGTACTTGGCAACGAAGTCAGCGGTCTCGGGAGCATCGGGATTGAAGGGAGTCATCAGCATCAGGCCTTCTGCCAGAGAGGTATCGAAGCCATCAATGGTCAGGACACCGTCCATACCGTCGCAGCCGAAGAAGGTGGGATCATAGCCGATCTTATCAGCGTAGGTCAGCACCTGAACTGCCTGTTCTGCGTAGAAGGGCAGGAACACGAAGTCACAGCCGGCATCCTTGCACTGGGTAACCTGAGTGGTCAAGTCGTTCTTGTTATCAGAGGTGAAAGAGGTCTCACAGACAATGTTCAGCTCCAGTTCGGCTGCTCTTTCCTTGAAACCGTTCATCAGGCCCTTGGAGTAGTCATCGGAGTTGTCATAGATGATACCAATGTTGGTGGCCAGATTCTTGTCGTACACCAGCTGTGCGGCGTTGGCGCCCTGGTTGGGGTCGGTGAAGCACATCTGGTAGATGTTGCTGCCGGTGTTGGCAATCTTATCGGAAGAACCGGAAGGAGTCATCATGAAGATCTGGTCTTCCACAGTGGCCGGAGCAATGGACAGGCAGGGACCGGTGGTAACGGCGCCGGCAAAGACCTGCATACCCCAGTCCTTCAGGGTGTTGTAAGCGTTCAAAGCCTTTTCGTTGTCGTGCTCATCGTCCTGAGAGTTGAACTCGATCTTTAGGCCATCCTCGCCGGCAGCCGCGTTGATTTCTTCAACAGCAATCTTCATACCAGCTTCCACAGCCGCGCCATACACAGCAGCGCCGCCGGTGAGAGGACCGGACATACCAATCTTCAGAACCTTGGGGTCAGCCTTTGCGCCGCAGCCGGCAAACATTGCAGCTACCAGCATGACTGCCAGAACAAGTGCCAAAACTTTTTTCATTTTCATCTTCTCCTTTTCTTAGCAAGAAAAATATAATAAAGAAGCGGTTACAGGAGTTCCCACAACCGCTTGATTATACCAGATAAAACGGTTATGTTCAACAGGTGAGATTCGCAATAGATACGCCAATAAGAATGGACACTGTCGGCAAGGCAGTGTCCAAAATTCCTGGTATGGGCGCAGAGGTATCTGCCACTGCGGATGTAGAGCAGCAGCCAAACTGATTAGACTTTTTGCAAGTATAAGCAGTCATGTAATATACCTCCCTGATTTTTGTACCATTGTATCTCTCTGGCGGACATTTGTCAACCTATCAAAGTACAAAACTTATTTTACCTTTCCTCTTTGTCCTTTGTGCAAAACCCACAATTTGCCCGTTTTTACAGTTTTTCGGCACAGGCAAAGAGCAATCGGGAGGCTATGGGCAGACAAACCGTGCTGCCATAACCGGCATTTTCCACACAGATGATAAACGCCAGAGGCAGTTCTTCGTCCATTAAAAATCCGGTGAGCATAGCGTTGGGCTTTCTGTCACCGCCAACCTGAGCGGTGCCTGTTTTGGCACAGACTGTGAAATCCGGAAAGTTCTCCGTTCCGTACAGGCTCTGCACATTATACTCCATAAATTCGGCGATGGTCTGCGCCGTTTCCTCAGACATGATACGGTTTCTTATCTGACTTCTTGCCTGATAGGTGGTTTCATTTCCCACCTGAACACGCTCCACCACATACGGCGCAACGCCCCGTCCTCCGTTGGCAACAGCACCCATAAAAGTGAGAAATCCGCAGGGATTTATCAAATCCTCGTACTGACCGATACTGCTCCAGGCAACACTTAGTTCGGATGCGTTCTCAACCTGAAAGTTTCCTTCCTGAGTGGTAATTCCGTCGAACGTTATACTTTCCGTAACGCCAAACTTTTCCACATACTCTGCCAGTGTTTCCGCACCAAGCTGCTGAGATATCTGGGCAAAGGCGCAATTGCAGGAGTTGCGGAACGCATCCTGCAGGCTTTGCTGTCCGTGGACAACCTCACATGTGATAAGGTCTTCCTCACCGCCAATCTGATGGCTTCCCGTGCAGGTGAAACTTTGCTCCCGGATATCCGGCAGTTCCTCAAGCGCCGCGGCCAGTGTGACCACTTTAAAAATAGAGCCGGGGATGTAACTGCCCTGAGTAAAGCGGTTGACGTACAGGCCGTCATAATCCTGCGCCTGCTCCTGATTGGGGGCGTTATCCGGGTCGAAGGTAAGAGTGGTTACCGAGCAAAGAAGCTGCCCTGTCTTGTAGTTGTAGACAGCCGCTGTACCGGAATAGTCACCCATCGCCTCCAATGCCGCCTGCTGAAGTTCTGCGCTCAGAGTCATCTGGGCAACGCCGGTAGCATCCCCATGGGCATAAACACCTGTAAGGAAATCATATCCCACAATTGCACCGGAGTATTCCGCCAGTGCAGGGGCGCTGACACTGCCGCCACGGTCTCCTAGCCAATGGACAGTGGCCTTGCGAAGGGCTTCATTTTGGGCATAGTCACGGCCGTCGTTCATATCCAGCAAAACAACATTGTCACGGTCAACAATGATTCCTGTACCGATGTTACCTCCGTTATACACATGGGGAGAGCCTTGGGTAATCACCCAGTTATCCGCCTGTGTCACAAATTCAGCCAGAAAAAAGCCTAAACCCGTCACCAATAGCAGTGCAATCAGCAGTGTAATGCCCGCCCGGGCCGCGATTCTATTCATCCTCCTGCACCCCCTCTTTACTGACACGCACAGCAAAGCTGGCATTCTGGCGGGTATCCACTGCTTTAACAAAGGCCAGTAGTCCCCATGCTCCCATCATGCTGGAGCCGCCGTTGGACAAAAACGGGAATGTGACGCCGGTCAGGGGCAAAACATCCACCGTTCCCAAAGCATTCAGGATCACCTGCACCAGCAGGATAGAAGCTGCGGTACAGCCACCGATGGTATAGAAACTGCTGCGGCCAACCGCCGCAGAGCGCACCGCGAACACCGCCATGGCCACAATACTCAAAATCGCCATCACAACGATGATAAGGCCCCATTCCTCTGAGATGGTGGCGATGACCACATCGGAGTCCGCGGCAAATACATTTTCCATCCAGCCTTTTCCCGGTCCCAGGCCTAAAAGGCCACCGGAGGCCATGCACATCAGCGCCCGGGTCTGTTGGTAGCCCGCATCCCAAGGATCTTCCCAGATATGCCGCCATGTGGCAAACCGGCGCAGGGCATGGGGCGCTATTTTCAGCGCAACCACACCCGCAAAGGCCAGTGCCGTGATGGCAAGTGCCAGTGTGCCTACACTTCCGGAGCGCATGTAGGCAATCACCAGAAAGGCGCAGAAGAAGATCAGCGCCGTACCAAAGTCATTCATAAGGGCAAGGCACCCACAAATCACCGCCGAATAGGCGATGAACATGATGAGATTGCGCTTTTTCATCAACCTGTCCATAGTAGACGCGCCGATGAACGCAAAGCACACTTTGCTCAGCTCCGACGGCTGCAGGGACATGGAACCAACAGTCAGCCAGTTTTTCGCGCCGTAGTACTCCTGGCCAAACACCAAGGTGATAACCAGAAAGCCTATTCCGGCAAAACCGGCCAAATACCTGATTTTCTTTGCCCGCTCCAAATCTCGTACAGACCAGCCGATCAGCAAAAACACGATCACGCCCAGCACCATGGCAATAAGCTGCTTTTTTGCCTCATCGGGACACACAGTGGCAATCGCCGCCATGCCCAAGGTACACAGGAAAAAGGCAATCGTCTCAATTTCAAAGGCTGGCTTGCGGATGCAGGCATAGAACAGAAGCAGCGCCCATTGGGTTACCGCAATCCCGCCAAAACCCATGAGAATGGACCCAATATGCTTAGAACCTGCCAGAATAAAGGCAACAGCACACAGAATTTGAAATACAGTAAGCAACACCACATTGACAAAGCCGTACCCAAAGGTTGACCCCTTGGTACGCAGTTGGGCAAGCTTTTGCTCCTGACGCCGTGAAATTGGCTGCAAACACATTTCCATACCGCCAAGATTGATCACATCCTCCGGCTCCAATGCGGCGATTTGGGTGGGCTGCCCGTTCACCAGGACACCGGAGGTGGAGTCCGAATCTGTCACTGTCCAGCTGCCGTCATCATACCGTGTCAACACACAGTGATTCCGTGAAACCGTGGGCAGGTCAATCACAATATCGCTGCGTTTACTGCGGCCAACTACGTTCTCCCAGTGTGTCAGCGGCAGTTTCCTGCCATCTTTTAAATTCAGCCACGCCCAGATTTCCGGCTCACGCCGGAAGGTGAGCAACGGACGGACACACCGCAGCAAAAGCAGCACTGCCAAGATAGGGGCAGCCCAGCGAAACACTGTGGTGAACACATTGACATAGGCGTCCTGCACTCCTGCAATTGCCTGAATGAATTTTTCCATGTAGCTGCCTCCTTTCGTTCGTCAAATTTGCTCCAGCTGGCGAAGCAGTGAGATCTCCCGGGCATACCCGGGCAGTTCATTGGGTGTTTCCAGTATCATTGGTTTGCCGGCAAGGGCGGGATGGTTGACAACCGCCCGGAAAGTCTCTAAGCCTAAAGAGCCTTCTCCTATAGGCGCATGCCTGTCCTTGTGGCTGGAGAAAGGATTTTTGGAATCGTTCAGGTGTAAAGCATGCAGTCTGTCCAAGCCAATCACCCGGTCGAACTGGGCCAGCACACCGTCCAAATCGTTTACAATATCATAGCCGGCATCGTACACATGACAGGTGTCAAGACACACACCGACTTTGTCGCTGCCAACCATATCTATGATTTGTCTAAGTTCTTCAAATCTGCCGCCAATTTCGCTGCCTTTACCTGCCATAGTCTCCAGCAGTACCGTCACCGGGTAGTCCGGCTCCAGCGCTTTCTTCAGTGCCAAGCTGATCTGGGCAATTCCTGCGTCGATGCCCTGCCCCACATGGCTGCCGGGATGAAAGTTATAGAAATTACCGGGCAGCGCCGCCATACGGCGCAGATCATCACAGAGAATTTCCGCCGCGAACGCCCTGTCGCCTTCCTTTGCGGTGCACAGGTTCATGGTATACGCCCCGTGGGCTACCAGCTTGCCAAAACCGTATTCTGTCAAAAGCTCCACGGCTCTTGCGCTGTCGGCAGGCGCTTCCGCCTTTGCCCTGCTGCCCCGGGGGTTGCGGGTAAAGAACGCAAAGGTATTGGCGTCGATGGAACGGGCGGTCTCCACCATAGCCACTGCCCCAGCAGACGAGGACAGGTGGCAACCTAAATACAACATTACCATCACTCCTTGAGATACTACAATACCACACTTGTAAAAAAAAATCAAATTAAGCTTTGCTATATAGGTTCGGCGCTGATATAATGGCAGTAAACAGGAGGTGCTGGTTATGCCAAAATCTGACAACCAGAAATTAAAGATATTCTATATCTTAGATTATTTGCAAAAAAACTCCCACGAGAATCACCTCGTGAGAGCAAATGAGCTGACAAGTATGCTGCAAAATGTATACGGCATCTCCTGTGACCGGAAAACCGTATACTCCGACATTGCCGCGCTGCAGGATTACGGTGTGGACATTGTATCTGTACCCGGCAAAAACGGTGGTTATTACATTGCTTCCAGAATCTTTGAGCGCCATGAATTAAAGCTGCTGATCGATGCCGTACAATCCAGCCGGTACCTGACGGAAAAGAAATCCCGGGAACTGATTGAAAAGCTCTGTGACCAGTGCAACGAGCAGGATGCCAAGCTTATGAAACGCAATGTGTTGGTTTCCGGCCGGGTCAAGAGCATGAACGAAACCATCTACTATAATGTAGACGCAATCCACGAGGCCATCACCCAAGGCAGGCAGATTCGGTTCCGGTACTTTGACTGGGATTTTGGCGGCAAGCGCCGCTACCGGGAAAAGGACTACACCGCCAGCCCCTATGGTCTTTGCCAGGACAATGAAAACTGCTATCTGCTGGCCTTCTCTGACCGTCACGGTATCACCTCTTACCGGGTGGACAGAATGACGGATATTACTGTACTGAACGATGCCCGGGTGCCCTGCCCGGAGCTGACAGGAAAAGCCTTCCACCAGCATGCCAACCGCCTGTTCCAGATGTTCTCCGGCGAAGCTGTGAATGTGAAGCTGCAATTCCACAACAGTCTCATCAATGTGGTCATCGACCGTTTTGGCAAAGACACCATGCTGATCCCCGATGGGCCGGAACATTTTAATTTTACAGTAAATGTGGCTGTATCCCCTATGTTTTTAAGCTGGGTGATTGGCTTTGGCACAAAAGCTAAGATTCTCTACCCCCAATCTGTGCAGCAGGCCTGCAAACAGATGTGCGTGGAGGCTATGAGCCAGTATTAAGATCAAAATCCGCAGCTACCAACCGCACGGTAGAGAACAATGCGTCCCACTGTGTCCGCAGCTGTCCCGCCAGTTCCTCGGGCGCAAGGGCGGTTACCGCATAGTGGTAAGCGCCGTCATCCAGAATACATACCCTGCCTACCTGTAATGTCTCCTCCCCCGCCGCTGTGAACACCGTGTCATACC
>JAZSRI010000047.1:0-2510 GCA_045538415.1 Faecousia sp.
CAAGAAGGAGATCCGTGTTGAAATCTGCTCCAAGTGCCACCCTTTCTATACCGGCAAGCAGAAGCTGGTTGACACCGGTGGACGTGTTGATCGTTTCAACAAGAGATTTGGTCTGAAGTAAGAATTGAGTCCGTGCTGCTAAGCAGTACGGACTTCTCTCCTTTTATTTTTGATTTTCTCTCATATAAATGTTGTCTGTATGGCAGAGTTTGTGGTACAATAACAAAAATATTGCTTTCAGTCCTTGAATGAATAATTAACTGCCAGTTGGTTCAAGAGAAAGCATCACAAATCATAAAGCCAGTAGTAATTTCGTCCTGGGCAAGGTATAATAGGGATGAAACTGCTGGAAATTACTGAAATTTGCGCATGACAACGCAGCGACGGTTATTTTTCTGAAAAAGAAAATGCACCCCTCGCCTGAGCAGCTCTATTCACGGACTGCTCACCGGCTTTGTTAATCTTAGTTGGGTTTACGTTTGAGAAGTGCTGGTTTCAGGCAGACTTCGTCCGGGGCAATTGGAGCGAGGTCTAGGAGATCCAGCAGTTTCTTTTCGTTTTCTCCAACAAACAAATCAAATGGTGTTTTGTTGTCAAACAGTTCTCTTGCCACGCTGTTTACATGGTTTGTGGCCAGGGTGACCTGTGCCTTTGTCAGATCCTTAAAAGAGGTTCCTTTGGGAATGATCCTTCTAAGCAGAACATGGTTCTTCTCCACATGAGGTTTCTGCCAGGAGGCCTGTGGGTCACAGTAAAAGATCCTGGTTCGTTGGCAGTTATTCGGTGCATGCTCCATATCATCCGGACTCTTAAATTCTACACCGTTGTCTGTAAGAATAACCGGAAACAATGCCCGGAAGGTATCCAGCCCTAATCTGTCAGATAAGAAATCCAGCACAGCCAAAACACTGGCTTGTGTTCCGTCTTTCATTAAGAACACCAACATAAAGTTGGTGTTGCGGAATACAAAGGTGAGAAGTGTCTTCTTACAGCCTCTGGCACTTTTTACGGTGTCCATCTCTACAACAGAGATACCTGGATGGTCTTCCAAATAAAGGCCGAAATCTTCAAATGTTCGCCCTCTGCGGCATTGATATTCCCGCTTGGTTAGTACAGGTTTGTTTTTACGCTGTCTGTAGACCACTTTCTTTGGCAGATCGATATTTTTGACGGAGAAAGCATTGGCATCAATATAGTTGTAGATAGTTTTCTCCGACAGACCAATTTCCTCTTTGTGGGTAGCCAAAATGTGATTAAGAGATTGTCCTTTGGCAATGAGGGGAGAAATCAGTTCTCCGATTTCCAACAGGCGTTCCGGATCTGTACGGATACCAATCCTGGCATCCCGAAGCTCCTTTTTGTAGGCAGCGTTGGCTCTATGGGCGGTGTAGTAAGCGTGGTTTCGCTTGCAGGTTTTCTGCTTCTCACAACCGGTACAGACATAAGGTGGTTTTTCCAGCTTTGGACAGTGAGGAGATTGGTAGCCAGGGCATAGGGTCCTGCAGTCATACTCTCGACAGAACTTGCAGCGGTCGATACAGGAATAGATCGTTTCCGTAGGACACAGGTTTCTGCGTAGACAGGTTTGATAAGCAAGGCAATCGTTCTTATCATCGCGCCAACGATGAACAAAGACACGATGGCTTCGTACCTCTCGAGATATAGTGGTAGCGGAGCGATTTAGAGACTTTGCAATATCTGCAAAGGTCTTTTCATGAACCAGTGCGCGCTCAATAAAAGCGCGCTCAGACAGAGATAAATGTTTTGCCATAATTGCCGTCCTTTCTGCCGGCAGGCAGTCCAGGACCATTATACAAAACATTGATTTGTAAATCTAAATGCAAGTAATTTTCGCAACAATATCAGTAAAACTTGCGTTTAATTTTTCAATTAACCTATTGCTTTCAGTAAAATGTGTCCGTTTTATGCCACGGAATACTTGCTATGATAACGATGCTGAAAGAGGCCAAATGTGAGGATACCCTATGGAATCGAATTTTGAACAACATGTGATCGAGCGGGCGGTGCTGGTAGGTCTGAACGCCGATTGCTTTACCCAGGCCCAGACCGCGACCGACGAGACCCTGGAAGAGCTGGAGGCTCTGCTGGAAACTGCCGGCGGTTTTTGCACCGGTAAGATCCTGCAGAACCGCCATACCCCCGACTCCCACAGCTTCATCGGTGAGGGCAAGGCCCTGGAAGTGAAAATGCTCATTGAAGCTACCGCCTCCACCATGGCGGTGTTCGATAACGAACTGTCCCCCGGTCACATCCGGGCCCTGGAAGAGATTTTGGGCGTGACGGTGCTGGACAGAAGCGCATTGATCCTGGATATCTTTGCCCAGCGGGCCAAGACCAAAGAAGGCCGCCTGCAGGTGGAGCTTGCCCAGTATCAGTACCTGCTGCCCCGGCTGACGGGTATGTGGAAGCATCTGGTGCGCCAGACCGCCTCCGGCGGCAAGAGCCCCATCGGCACCCGCGGTCCCGGCGAGACCCAGCTGGAGAGCGAC
>JAZSRI010000163.1:0-6264 GCA_045538415.1 Faecousia sp.
CCGCGCCCGCCGCCGTGTGATCGGCTCCATCCGCGCTGTTTCTTCCGAGTCCCGCAAGGCTGCTCAGGAGAAAATCTGGAACGAGATTGAAGTGGGCGCTAAGTACCACGGCACCGTCAAGTCCCTGACTTCTTACGGCGCGTTTGTGGATATCGGCGGCGTTGACGGTATGGTTCACGTTTCCGAACTGAGCTGGAACCGCATTAAGACTCCCGCGGACGTGGTTGCTGTGGGCGACGAGATCGACGTTTACGTTATCTCCTTTGATCCCGTGAAGCGCAAGATTTCTCTGGGCTACAAGACCAGCGAGATGAACCCCTGGAACCAGTTCATGACCAATTACAGCATTGGTGATGTGGTGGACGCTAAGATTGTCAAGCTGATGACCTTCGGCGCTTTTGCAGAGATCCTGCCCGGCGTTGATGGCCTGATCCACATTTCCCAGATTGCTGACCGCCGCATCGGTAAGCCCGAGGACGTTCTGGCAGAGGGTCAGGAAGTTCAGGTCAAGATCACCGATGTTGACGCTGAGAACAAGCGTATTTCCCTGTCTATCCGTGCTCTGCTGGAGAAGACCGAGGAAGAGCCCGCTGCAGAAGAAGCCGAGGCTTAATTCAACCGTATTACATACCGGGGCTGACTTCTGTCAGCCCCGGTATGTGGATTTATGGAGTTTATGCGGGAGAATACCCGCTGTGATATCAATTTGTTTGGAGGATACATTATGGTCAAGCATATCGTTATTTATACGCTGAAAGAGGGCGTTGACAAGCCCCAGGCAGTGGAGCTGATCCGCAGCGTGCTGGAGCCACTGGTGGGCGTGATCCCTGGCCTTACCCATATGGAGATTCGTGCTGCTTATCAGGGCGGCATGGACTATGCCTTGTATTCTGAGTTTGAAAGCCGTGAGGCGCTGGCTGCTTACGCGGGTCATCCTGCTCATCTGGCGGCTAAGGAGCATTTCTGGCACATGCTGGATAAGCGTGTCTGCGCCGACTACGATTGCTGAGGTAAACGGGTATGAAAGCGGTTGTTACAGTGGTGGGCAAGGACCGGGTGGGCATTATTGCCACGGTGTGCGCGGACCTTGCCGCCTTTAATGTAAATGTCCTGGATATCAGCCAGACAGTCATGCAGGGGTATTTTACCATGATGATGGTGGTGGACGTATCCGGCGCTGCGCTGCCTTTGGCAGAGCTTGCTCAAAAGCTGGAGCAGAAGGGCCGGGAGGAAGGTCTGTCTATTCGTTTGCAGCGGGAAGATATATTTGACGCTATGCACAGGGTGTAATTTATGCTGAATGTAAAAGATATTTTGGCTACCCAGGATATGATCGACAAGCGTCACCTGGATATCCGTACCATCACTATGGGTATTTCCTTGCTGGATTGCGCCCATGAGGATGTGAATGTATGCGCCCAGCGGATCTATGATAAAATTACCCGCCGGGCGGAGAATCTGGTAAAGGTAGGGCAAGAGATCGAGTGGGAATTTGGTATTCCCATCGTAAATAAACGTATTTCTGTCACTCCTATCGCCATCGTGGGTAATTCCTGCAATACGGACTCCTATGTGCCCCTTGCCATTGCTATGGACAAGGCGGCTAAAACCTGCGGGGTCAACTTTATTGGCGGGTTTTCCGCCTTGGTGCAGAAGGGAGCAACAAAGGGCGACTGGATTCTTATGGATTCCATTCCGGAGGCAATGAAAGCTACCGAGCGGGTGTGCGCCAGTGTCAATGTGGGCTCTACCAAGGCGGGCATCAACATGGACGCGGTTGCCAAAATGGGCAGGATTATCAAAGAGACTGCCCGGGTTACCGCGGATAATGACGGTTTGGGCTGTGCCAAGCTGGTGGTGTTTGCCAACGCGGTGGAGGACAATCCCTTTATGGCAGGCGCGTTCCACGGTGTGGGCGAGCCGGAGTGTGTGCTGAATGTGGGTGTGTCCGGGCCGGGCGTGGTGTACCATGCTTTGCAGGGCGTGAAGGGACAGCCCTTTGACGTGGTGGCGGAGACCATTAAGAAAACTGCCTTCCGTATTACCCGTATGGGGCAGATCGTGGGCGTGGAAGCCTCTCAACGGTTGGGCGTACCCTTTGGAATCGTGGATCTGAGTCTGGCGCCTACCCCTGCGGTGGGTGACAGTGTGGCACGGATTTTGGAGGAAATGGGTCTGGAGGTGTGCGGCACCCACGGCACCACGGCGGCTCTGGCGCTGCTGAACGACGCTGTGAAAAAGGGCGGCGTGATGGCATCCAACCATGTGGGCGGACTGTCCGGCGCGTTTATTCCTGTGTCCGAGGATGAAGGCATGATCGCCGCGGCAGAGAGCGGTGTGCTCACCCTGTCCAAGCTGGAGGCCATGACCTGCGTGTGCTCGGTTGGATTGGATATGATTGCGGTGCCCGGAGATACCAGCGCCGAGACCATTTCCGCCATCATTGCCGATGAGGCGGCTATCGGTATGGTCAATACCAAGACCACTGCGGTTCGCATTATCCCCGCTCCCGGAAAGCAGGTTGGCGACCGGGTGGAGATGGGCGGTTTGCTGGGTAGCGCCCCAGTGATGCCGGTACACGGAGAATCGGCGGCGGAATTCATTGCCCGGGGCGGCAGAATCCCCGCGCCTATCCAGAGCCTTAAGAACTAAGTAAAAGCCTGTGCTGCGCACAGGCTTTTTCTTGCGTTTTGCCGGGATGTATGTATAATAACCCTAAAGGGAGGGGTTGCTATGCTGACCGTTGAACAAGCGTTGGAAGAACTGACCTATGCCGGAGAAAATAACCCCGGCCCGTGGGAACAGCACAGCCGGGTGGTGGCGGAAAATGCCCGCCTGATTGCCGAAAAAATCCCCGGCATGGATCCGGAGAAGGCCTATGTGATGGGTCTAGTCCATGACATTGGCTACCGGGCGGGAAACACAGGTATGCGGCACTTGATTGATGGGTATGAATACCTGCTGGAAATGGAACAGGAGGAGCTGGCCGATGTGTGTATTTCCCATGCCTATCCTATAAAAAATGTGACTTGGTATGATGGAAAGCTGGATTGCACCCAGGGGCAGATTGCCTTTTTGCAAAGCTTTATTATGGAGCGGGATGACGATGATTATGATAAGCTCATCCAGTTCTGCGACTGTATTTCCCTGCCGGAGGGCGCTTGTATTGCGGAGAAACAGTTTGTGGCATCGGCTTTGCGGGGCGGTATTCAGGACCACTGGGTAAAACGCTGGCAGGCGTGCCTGGAACTGAAAAAGTATTTCGACGGACTTTGCGGCTGTTGTGTGTACAGTGTACTTCCCAATGTGTGGGAGAATTCTTTGAAAGATCTGGTTTGAGGAGACTTCCTATATTAGAGGTGTATTTATGGACTTTAAGGTTAGTGGCAGGGCGTCTATCGTGGAGTGCCGTGAGGAAGACGGCAGTACATATCTTCAAATTGCCAGTCCGAAAACAGATTGTTTTGGGGAGAAGAGGGAGTATCCCATGAAAGATGCCTACTGCCTGTGGAGTGATATAAATCCCCGGAGTCGAAAGATCCCGGGGATTTTGCTGTCAGTGACAGCGGACTGTTTTGGTATGGGCGGAGGAGAACGATTCTTTTGTCGTTTTGCTGGCAGTGGGGCTATGGAAAATTTGCTCATAATGGTTGTTTTTGGAATGCCCCGCAGTCCCGCGATTGTGTTGACAAGGGGGAGAAACCATGCTAGCATACTTCTGAGAAAGAAGGAGTTGTGTTCATGATTGCAAATTACCACACCCACACCTGGCGGTGCAACCACGCTGTGGGTACAGAACGGGAATATGTTGAAAAAGCCATAGAGGCGGGACTGGAGATTCTTGGATTCTCTGATCACACGCCGTATATTTTCCCTGGGGAGTATTACTCCACATTCCGGATGCGACTTCACCAGCTGCAGGACTATGTGGACACGGTGCTGCAATTAAAGCAGGAATATGCGGGACACATACAGATTCACCTGGGACTGGAACTGGAGTATTACCCCGGACTGCTGGGACAGCTGCTGCCGGTGCTTAAGGATCAGCCTTTGGAGTACCTGCTGTTGGGGCAGCACTTGTTGGGGGATGAGATCACCCCCTGGGGCAGGGAACACTATAATGGCAACGCCACGGATGACCCCAAACTTTTGGAACGTTATGTAAACCAAACGGTAGAGGGGATGGGGTCAGGCCTGTTTACCTACCTTGCCCATCCGGACCTGTTTTACTTTACGGGGGAGGAGAAACTCTACCGGCAGCACATGCGCCGGCTCTGCCGGGAGGCTGCCCAGTGCCAAATACCGCTGGAAATCAATCTTCTGGGCTATGTAAGCGGGCGGCATTACCCTAATGAGATGTTCTGGCAAGAAGCGGCGGAAGAGAACTGCCAGGTGATCCTTGGCAGGGATGCCCACGCTCCGGGTCAGTTTCTCAGGGAGGATGTTCTGGAAATGGGTATGGAGCTGGTAAGAAAATACCAGTTAAGGCTGATGGAGACTGTTGCGCTTCGGTCTATCTGAAAATAACAGAAAACCGGGGGATTTCCTATCATAAATCTGTTTTATGGCAAAGCCTCTTTGTCAGCTTTCTCATATCCCGGTAGTAGCTGGCGGATAAAAAGATTGCCGCTGCCAGCCATGCGGAAACTTCAGCTATAAAAATACCTTCCTGGTAGCCTGTGTAGGCGACTACAAAGGCAAGGGTAACCCGCACCACGAACTCAAGACTGCCGGAGATCATGGTGGCTATGGAGTTGCCAATACCCTGCAGGGCTGCTTGGTATACATACAGCAGATACAGCATGGGCAGCATGAAACTCATTACACATAAATACCGGTAGGCGGTCCGCCCGGCAGCAACTGCCTGAACAACATCTTCCTGGGATATGAACAGACCTGTGATTTGGCGGCCAAATACCAGCATGACACAGGCAATCACCAGAGAAGTGACAATGCTCAGCAGGTTCGCGGCCCGGATTCCCGATTTGATTCTGTCCAACTGCTGCGCGCCGAAATTCTGCCCCACATAGGTGGTAACGGCATAGCTGTAAGAGATGGCGGCGATCTCCAACAGACCGTAGAGCTTGTTGGTGGCGGTGAAACCGGCGATAAAGCTCATGGGGAAACCATTAACCACTGTCTGGATGGTCATGCCACCCAAAGCGATGATGATGTTCTTGGCGGCAATGGGGCTGCCGATCCGGATAAGGTCGGACGCGCAGGCTTTCCACTGGGCAACATGGCGCTTGGCAAACCGCAGCAGAGGTGTTTTCCAGAGCTTTCCGGCGCAAATGGCGCCGGAAAGCATTTGGGAGAATACAGTGGCAGCTGCCGCGCCTGCAATACCCCAATCCAGCACAAACACTGCCACCACATCCAATATAATGTTTGCGATGGAGGCGGCGATCATAGCGTACAGGGGTGTTTTGCTGTCGCCCACTGCCCGCAGACAGGAAGAACAGAAATTAAAGAACATAACTGCCGGAAAACCGCCCATGATGACCCGGCAGTACAGGGTGGACATGGACCGCAGGTTCTCAGGTACCCGCAGCAGCGTTAAAAACAGGGGCAGACCTATCTGGGCAAGAACGGTGACAGCCAGGGCAATCCCAACGGACAGGGTTGCGGACGCGCCCAGAATCCTTTTTAATCCTTCGTAATCCTGCTGTCCAAATTTCTGGGCGATCCGCACGGAGTAGCCCTGGGTAAAGCCCTGTGCGATGCCCAGAAGCATCCAGTTGAGCCAGTCCACAGTACCCAGGGCAGCCAGAGCGGCCATACCCACGCCCCGGCCCACAATGGCGGTGTCCACCACGGTGTAAAGCTGCTGGAAAACGTTGCCGAACATCAGCGGCAGGGCAAAGGAAAACAACAGTTTTCCGGGAGCGCCTGTGGTCATGCTTTTTGTATTTGCCATAAAGAAACCTCAAAGGAGAATAGTTTATACTGTAGATTGTATGGGTAAGTGACCCAAAAGTCAAGGCGGCATCTGCTGTAATCCTTTAACAGCCTGCAGAACCGCGGTAAAATCTGCTGCCACGGAAAAACCCGATGAAGCACATCCCCGGATGATTCCGTGGGATATTTTTTGTCTGTAAGGCGTAAAATTGGGAGGGAAGAAGTAAGACTTGATTCTTTTTGCACACTGTGGTATAATGCGTGTATCAAATCCGATGATTTGTTTATCCTTTTCGATTTTTAGGAGGCTTTGTTTCTATGCATACGGTGAAAAGCCTGTACGATTTGACCCACACGCTGGCAAAA
>JAZSRI010000034.1:0-3235 GCA_045538415.1 Faecousia sp.
TAAAGGGTCACGGCAGATAAACCGCTAAACAAAATAATAGCAACCCCAACAATGATGGTCCCAAGTCCAACTTTCCGGCCAAAAGGAATTCTGTCCTCCTCGGAAACTCTGTTTCTGTGGTATGAGTGCAACGATGATATATTGCCTTTCATATTTGAAATACCAAGAACGATACATACGATGCCAACAAGGGCAGAAACAATAAACGCAGGCATAGCAGAACCTCCTTTAAAGTCTCTTATCTAACGGTATAGAAACGATAACAGCATATTTATCAGGCCTGTCCGGTTCATAATATACGGTGATTTTCTCACCCTTCATAGGACATTGCTTGTTCCAATTTACATACCGTTTTCCTGTGTAGGTCTGCTCATTTACACAGTAGGTAAAATGGATGATATGAGGGAATAACGCACCGTCGAACATGTTTCGGCGGACTGGCTTGGTGTTGACTTTAAGCCACCAGCAGGTTTTGACATCTGTGATCACACCTTCTGTCTGCCCATCAGTAATTGCGTCGCTAACACCAATACCGAACATTCTCAAAAACATAGACAACCCATCCTTATGAAATCAATGTCAAAAGCATCTGCGAATATTGTTCCGGATGATTCAGACTTAAGTCGCCGTGTCTGTATCCGGGGAGGACTTCCAAAGTGCTGTCTGGGATCGTGTGATTCAGCTGTTTTCCGGATGTGCGGATTGAAAATTGCTCCCCGCTTCCGAAAACGATATGTACCTTGGCTTGCGTGTCCCGGAGAGCAGGTTTTATGGAATAGGCGCAGTTAGCTTTCAGAAATGCAATCATATCTGCCTTGGTGATGGCGCAGGTATCCCGGTAATAATCTTCAAAAAGGTTTTGTGGAATACCCAAATAGTCAGCCTGCAGCTTAGCAAACCATCGCTGTTTGATTAGGCCGTAACTCATACCGAAGGAGGGTTTGATCAGGGCATGGGTTAGTCTTGATGGATTGACCAAAGTGCTTTCAAGCAACGCAAATCTGCAAACATCGGGTCTTTGTGTCAGTATTTCCACTGCGACCTGTCCGCCAAGGGACAAACCACCCAAAGCACAAATACTGCCGCCGTGGTGTTTGTCGATATATGCGATTAGCCGTGCGGCATTTTCCTCTATGGAAACGAAGGAATGCTCACTGTCCGCATGTCCGTCCAGAATCGGCAGGACCACATGGTATTTATCTGCCAAAAGCTGTGCGACTTCGCGGTAATTCCACCAGGACAGGCCACCACCATGGAGCAAGATAACAGTGTCGTGATTCTGGGTACCGTATTCTACATACCGCATGATTCATCGGCCTTTCTTTTTCCATCTTTATCAAAGGTATTGTGAAGGGCTTTCTCTGTGTGTGGAATCACGGCGAACACGGGAATCAGCTGTGCAAACATAAGAAAACAACCTGCGGTGGATACCAGCTCTACGGAGCGGCCTAACAGAAGCAGCATACCTACCACAGTAATAACCAGCGCGACCCAACCCCACTTCCACCAGAACACACCGGCAACCTTATGGGCAAATGCCCAAGTATCTTCATTCTTCATGGACATGGTAGTGCGATAGCCAATGATCCAATTGATATCCTTCGGTGTGTTTTTTGTGAACAGCTTACCGGCACCCAGCATGATTGCTGGGATCAGCAGATTAAAGCCAAGCATCATAAACCAAATGCCCATAACATTTCCTCCAAATCACCGAAAGAGCGGCAATACCAGAATCACGATTGCACAGGCGAAGATAAAGCCAGCCGCACACAGGCTGATGATTGCAATAGTTCGGTTCTTTTTCCAGTGGTAGATTGCCTGCAGTAGTAAGACAACGCCGATCAGTGGCTCATAGACATTGATTGAATTCTTCCAAATGCCAAGGAGCTGAAGTGCCGCCAATACAATAACAGCCATTGAGAAAATGATGATCAAAACATTGATGATCCTATCCCGCGTGGTCATATTATTCCATCTTGCTTTCATACGGCATCACCTCTGCTACCATTATAAATTCTCCATATATAGGCGTCAACATCTTTATACAATCTTAACACCGGCTGCGTGAGCCTTAACACCCCCTTTATACCTTTTCTGATAGGATTACAGTAAGAAAAGTGTTGGGAGGTATCGCCATGTGGGCGGTTTTACATAAACGAAAGCTCAGCTCATCCCAGATCATCCTCTTTGGCTTTGCCGGGGTGATCCTGATCGGAACCCTTCTGCTGATGCTGCCGTTTGCCACAAACTGCGGTCAAAGCGCTTCCTTTTGGGATGCTCTGTTTACATCTACTTCCGCAGTCTGCGTGACAGGCTTGATCGTGCAGGACACTGCCGTCTATTGGTCGTGGTTTGGTCAATCGGTGATTTTGCTTCTGATTCAAATTGGCGGCATGGGTGTGATCACTGTTGCCGCAGCCATCACTATGGCTTCCGGCAAGAAGATATCATTGATGCAGCGCAGTACCATGCAGGATGCAATTTCTGCCCATCAGGTAGGCGGTATCGTCCGGTTTACCGGCTTTATTCTAAAAGGGATATTCCTCTTTGAACTGTTGGGTGTATCGGTGCTGATGACCGTATTCATTCCGGAATACGGGGTAAAAGGCATCTGGCTGGCGGTGTTTCATTCCATTTCCGCATTCTGTAACGCAGGCTTTGACCTGATGGGCACGAAAAGCCCCTATTCTTCTTTGACTTCCTATGCTGCACACCCGGTGGTGAATATCACCATTATGCTGCTGATCGTCATTGGAGGTATTGGCTTTCTCACCTGGCAGGACATCCGGCAGAATGGTATCCATATTAAACGCTACCGGATGCAGAGCAAGGTGATCCTTGCAACCACAGGTATCCTGCTTCTTGTTCCAGCACTTTACTTCTTCTTTTTCGAGTTTGCATCAGAGTCTATGGGAAGGCGTATCCTGCTGTCCCTATTCCAGTCAGTAACACCCAGAACCGCAGGCTTTAATACCGCAGACTTAACGGCGCTTAGCGAGACTGGTCAGACTCTCAGCATCGGACTGATGCTTATTGGCGGAAGCCCCGGCTCGACAGCAGGCGGTATGAAGACCACCACAGCAGCGGTGCTCATCGCCTGTGCGGTGGCAGTTTTTCGCAGACGGGAAAACGGGCGGTTCTTCGGCAGACGGATCGCGGATGATACGGTGAAAAACGCACTGACCGTATTTCTAATGTACATCTCTCTGTTCCTGCTTGGTGGTATGATCATCAG
>JAZSRI010000092.1:0-3111 GCA_045538415.1 Faecousia sp.
AGCAGATGCCGCCCACTTCCTTCTTCTCTACCAATACGGTGGACGAGGACAACCTGGAGGCAGAGGACCTGGAGAGCATCCTGGATGATTGCCTGGCGCTGAATATGCCCCAGTCCCATCTGCTGTGGCACTATCGCAGCCGCCACGAGAGCTTGATCGCATTCAGTAACAGCCAGTTCTATGAGAACAAACTGTTTACCTTCCCCTCTGTCAATGACCGTGTTTCCAAGGTGACCTTGGTTAAGGTAGACGGTGTATTTGACCGGGGCAGAACACGCACAAATAAAGAGGAAGCACTGGCGGTGCTGGAGGAAATCAAGCGCAGATGTAAGGATCCCGAACTGTCCAAACAGAGTCTGGGTGTAGTTACCTTTAACATTTCCCAGCAGCACTTGATCGATGACTTGCTGAACGAAGCTTGTGCAAAGGATCCTGTTTTGGAAAAATGGGCATTCGGTGCGGAAGAACCGTTGTTTATTAAAAACCTGGAAAATGTGCAGGGTGATGAGCGGGATGTGATCCTGTTCTCCATCGGTTTTGGCCCGGATGAAAACGGAAAGATCTATATGAACTTTGGCCCGTTGAACAGAGAAGGTGGCTGGCGGCGTTTGAATGTGGCAGTCTCCCGTGCCCGGTGTGAGATGATGGTATTCTCTACCATGCGCTCTGAACAGCTGGATTTGAACCGTACCAAGGCAGAAGGTGTTGCGGCATTGCGTAAATTCCTGGAATACGCAGAAGGCAGAGCCATGGCGC
The DNA here is from genome assembly GCA_045538415.1 of Faecousia sp. Taxonomy (GTDB): domain Bacteria; phylum Bacillota; class Clostridia; order Oscillospirales; family Oscillospiraceae; genus Faecousia. The sequence continues at coordinate 757 of JAZSRI010000092.1, forward strand.
TGGAGGAAACGGAACTGCAGCGTCAGCAGAACAGTTATGGTATTACAGAGGCCATTTGTAACGCCCTGAAGAAAAAGGGATACGAAACAGATCTGGCGGTTGGCCGTTCTGAGTATCGAATCGACATAGGCGTTGTGGATCCTGACCATCCGGATCAGTATGTTCTGGGTATCATGCTGGATGGCTCCGGATATGGTGCTGCGAAAACTACCAGAGACAGGGAAATTGCGCAGGTCAGCGTGCTGAGTGGTTTGGGCTGGAATATTCTCCGTGTTTGGTGTATGGACTGGTGGGATAACAGCGACAAGGAAATCAAGAGAATCCTGAAAAAGCTGAAAGACATCCGCTCCGGTAAGGAAGAAGTCAAGAATGATCCGCAGCCGCCGAAGGAAGAACCGGCTCAGCCGGAAAAACTGCAGAAACGGGTAGTGCAGGAATCTGTGGAGCATACTGCCCCTCGTGTGGCACCCATGTATACAGCAGCGGTGTTGCCGGTTAAGTTTGTGTCGGCAGAAGAGTTCATTGAGCCCAAATTGGTACGCAGTATCCAAAAGAAGATTGAAACTGTTATCAAAACAGAGGCTCCGGTCAGCGTGCCTATGCTGACACGGCGGGTGGTGCAAAGTTTCGGCATCTCCCGTGCAGGCAGCCGTATTCAGGGCCATATGGACACCGTGCTGCGGCAGATGGATTTGAAAATGACGCAGCAGGAAGATGTTCGGTTCTGCTGGAAACAGAAGCAGGATCCGGATGCTTATGTTGGCTTCCGTGTCAGCGGAGAGGGTGACAGCAAACGAGATGTGCGTGATGTTCCTATGCAGGAAATTGCCAATGCGATCTATACTGTCCTTTATGAGCAGGTCAGTATGGGACAGGATGATTTGCTGCGTGAAACGGCCAATAAACTGGGCTATACCCGACTAGGCAACAATGTGCTGGCTGCTTTGGCTCACGGCATCCAATATGCACAGGCACAAGGCGGCATTACCACCGGTGCAAACGGTACATTTGTTCTCAGTAACGGCGGTACTGCTCGCGCTGAAGCTACATTGCAAAGCTTCTGATCTATAACGAAAATACCCCTTTCAGAATGGCGGAAACCAAACTGAAAGGGGTGTTTATTATGCGACTATTCAGCAAAAACGAAATCGGCGTCTTTGATGATTTGAATACTACAGCCTTTTTGACGCTTCCATATACGTCCGTCAATCTGCAATTGTCTATCATGCAGTCTGTTCTAGATGGTAGCTATGATGACGAGGAAACCAGTGAAAAACTCAAACGTGCCTATTACAAATACCTTCGAGAGAACTTTTTCTAATCGTATTTCTAATGGGGTCTCTATTCGAGGTGGCAGGTGTAACGCTTTTGAAGTGAAAAGTGATTGTACTGTAATGCTTTTTTCTCCGTGTCTTAACAGGGTAATACAATTTCATGTCAAACCTCATGAACGGGGTTCAAAAGCGTTACATTTTTAAACTTTGCAACAGCTTGCCTGTAGCGAGGCATCGTGATATATTACCTGTAATTAATTCGCCGAATAATTCGGCTAATTTCCAGACACTCAGGCAAAGAAAAATTCGCCGAAAATTTCGGCGAATTTCTGAAGCACCTGCTGTTTGGGGTGGCAAGAGGGGATGAGGGACTCATGGATTTTCCCTTATTTTTTCCCTTACGGCGGTGATACCATATGTTTTTTATGATATTAGATGAACAATTATGTAAAAATTCGTGGACTTAATGATACTAATAGTGGCGTTTTAACAACTAATGGACAGATTTTACCGAATTCGAATCCCTCGTCCTCTGCCCTAAAAACCAGACACCCATCCGGGTATCCGGTTTTTATTTTAGGTGGGGATTCGAACTAATTTCAATGCGGCGTGGGATGGTGCTGTCAGCGGTTGGGCGGAACTGCGCAGTGATCAAATTGACTCCGCATCTTCCGCCTAAAATGAAATCCGAGATTCATTTCCTGCTGGTGCCGGGGAGCAGATGCAGCGCGCTGCGGGGAAACCATACGTGTAAAATGTATGTAAAGTTTCCAATTCCCAAGTGTGCGCTCTTGAATTTTTCCATTGAAATCGATACTATGTAAGAAAAAGGTTAGGAGGGGACGGCTTTGATTTGGTGTGTGGAGGATGATTCCAGCATCCGGGATATTGAGGTATATGCGCTGGCATCGACCGGCTTCGAGGCTAAGGGCTTTGAAGACGGTGACAGTTTCTGGAATGCCTTACAATCCGCAAAGCCGGAGCTGGTTGTTCTGGATGTGATGCTTCCGGGAAAGGACGGCGTTGCGCTGCTGAAGATGATGAAGGAAAGCGAAGAATTGCGGGATATTCCGGTCATCAT
>JAZSRI010000097.1:0-8727 GCA_045538415.1 Faecousia sp.
GGAATTCGCGCTGAAACGAAACGCGATCCCTTACCGTGTTATTGGCGGTATGCGGTTTTTTGACCGGGCGGAAGTGAAGGACATGCTGTCCTATCTTGGCGTAATCAATAACCGTGCCGATGACCTGCGCCTAAAACGAATTATCAATAACCCACCCCGTGGACTTGGCGCAAAAGCGCTGGAAACAGCCGAACGACTTGCACAAGCTGAGGGGAAAGGATTATATCATGTAGTATGCGATCCCTATTCTTATGGACCGTTGGAGCGCTCTGCCAGTAAGTTTTTGCAGTTTTCAGCACTGATAGAGGGGCTTGCCCAATTGCTGGATGAGGGTATCAGCCTGCCGGATTTCTATGAAGAGGTTATGCACCAAACAGGCTATGTTGCCATGTTGGAGAGCAAGCAGACAGAGGAGAGCAAAACGAAGCTTGAAAATATCCGCGAATTAAAGTCCAGCATCCACGCCTATGTTGAAAACAGCGATACTCCCACTTTGGCAGGCTTTTTGGAAGAAATTGCACTGTACACGGACCTGGAGGAGTATTCTGATACGGATGACGCAGTGGTCATGATGACCATGCACTCTGCAAAGGGATTGGAATTTAAGAACGTATTTCTTGTAGGCTTTGAGGACGGCTTGTTCCCCGGAATGCGGGCAATTGGTCAGATGGAGGAGATGGAGGAGGAACGCCGCCTTTGTTATGTGGCAATCACCCGGGCAAAAGAGAATCTTACCATCAGCTATGCCCGCCAGCGTATGCTCTATGGGCGGACAAACGCAGCCCTGCCGTCCCGTTTTTTAAGGGAGATTCCGGAGAATATTACTCAGAAACTGGGCGGATATCAAACTCCAACCTATCACAGTGCGCCGCAGACCGATTACCACCAGAGTTATCAGCATACAGCAGGCACAAAAGCAAATACTTATAGAAGCGCGTATAGCACACCGTCTGCCAAAGCAACGTATTTGGAGCTGAATAAGGGTGATATGGTTCAGCATACTGCCTTTGGCAGAGGTATGGTGTTGTCTGTTTTAAAAATGGGCGGAGATGCGCTCTTGGAGATCGCTTTTGACCAGATTGGAACAAAGAAATTGATGGCAAAAACCGCTTCCGCCCACATGAAACGCTTGTAATACGCATATCTTCCCACAGGGGGGATGCTATGCGTATCGTGCTTCGCAGGATTTTTATCTGCCTTATTCTGCTGATGATTTTGGCAGTTGTTGGTTTTTTCACGTTTCGAAGTAAATACAATGACGTGGCGCAGGCCCTTGCCCAAACCCAGGTTGTGAATATTACATCGGATCTTATTAACGATGCCATCGACAGACAAATCGAGGAGGGAAATATCCAGTATGACCGGATTGTCTACTTTGAAAAGGATCTGGATGGTCGAATCACAGCCCTGAAGACCAACATCAGCGAGGTAAACCGTCTGAAAACAGATGTTCTGAACCTTATCAATGACGAGATTCTGGCTATGGACACACAGAACATCGGTATTCCAATTGGAAATCTCGTGCTGCCGGAGATCCTGTCCGGGAAGGGCCCGCTGATCCCGGTAAATATCCTGTCAATACGTAATTCTGACGCGAACTTTACCAGCGACTTTACACAGGCAGGCATCAACCAGACATTGCAGCAGCTGAATATGAATGTAATCGTGGATGTTGCTGTACTGGTTCTTGGGCAGACCAATACTTTTACCGTAAGCAGTCAGGTAGTCGTTGCGGAAACCATCATAGTTGGTGATGTTCCGGATACCTACCTGCATACCGGAGGATGACAGTGTAATGAAAGAGAGAATTGACGAATTAACCCAGCTTCTGAATCAGGCAAACTATGAGTACTATGTTCTGGATACCCCTACCATGCCGGACTTTGAATACGACAAGCTTCTGCGGGAACTGGAGGAGCTGGAACGGGCTTATCCTGACCTGACGAGAGAGGATTCGCCCACCGCAAGAGTGGGCGGTGCCGCTGTCAGCAAGTTCGATAAAGTTGAGCACGCCGTTCCTCTTATGAGCCTGCAGGACGTTTTCTCTATGGAAGAGCTGCGGGAATTTTTGGATAAGATATGGCAGGCAGTTCCGGGTGCTGCTTTTACCGTGGAACCAAAGGTGGATGGACTGTCCGTTGCACTGGAGTATGTGGATGGCAAGTTCGTCCGTGGTGCCACAAGAGGCGATGGCTCTGTGGGAGAGGATGTAACGGAAAACCTTAAAACAATTCGTTCTATTCCTATGACTTTAACCGGCGCGCCAAACCATTTGATCGTCCGCGGTGAAGTGTTTATGCCGAAAAAGAGTTTTGAAAAGCTTAACGCTATTCAGGAGCAGGAGGGCAAGCCCCTTTTCGCCAACCCCAGAAATGCCGCTGCCGGGTCACTGCGTCAGCTGGACCCCAAGATTGCGGCAAAACGAGGGTTAGATATTCTGATCTTTAACGTACAGCTGGCAGAGACTGTACGCTTCGAGACCCACGGTCAGTCGCTGGAGTATTTAAAAAACCTTGGGTTCAAGGTAATCGACTATAAAGTTCTGACCTCTGCTGATGAAATCTGCCAGCAAATTCTTTCCATTGACGAAAGCAGAGAACAGCTTACCTGCGATATCGACGGTGCGGTGATTAAAGTAGATGACCTGAACCTGCGCACTCAGTTGGGTGCAACAGCCAAGTTCCCCCGCTGGGCAGCTGCGTACAAGTATCCACCTGAGGTCAAGCCCTCTATTGTTGAGGAGATTATTGTGCAGGTGGGAAGAACCGGTGTGCTTACCCCCAAGGCGGTGGTTCGGCCTGTACGCCTTGCAGGCACCACTGTGACCAACGCCACCCTTCACAATCAGGACTTTATTTCCCAGCGGGACATCCGTGTTGGTGACACGGTACACATCCGAAAAGCAGGGGAAATTATACCTGAGATTCTGGAAGTGGATTTTTCAAAGCGGCCGGATGGAACCGTACCGTACCGGCTTCCTTCTGCATGTCCCATTTGTGGAGCGCCAACCAAAAAGGATGAGGACGGAGCCTTCCTTCGCTGTACAGGCGTGGAATGTCCTGCACAGCTGACCAGAAATATCGCCCACTTTGTCAGCAGGGATGCTATGGATATTGAGGGCCTGGGTTCTGCCATTGTGGATGCCCTGATTGAGAAAGGATTCTTAAAAACACCGGCTGACATTTACAGCATTACACTGGAGCAGATGAAATCCCTGTGGTCAAAGGGGGATGTGGCCGCGAAAAAACTGCTTAAAGCCATTGAGGACAGCAAACAGCAGGACGTTTCCCGACTAATCTATGCGCTGGGCATCCGTCAGGTTGGCGCAAAAACAGGAAAAGTGCTGGCACGTGTATTCGGAAATCTGGATAGTTTAATGAAAGCCTCCACCGAGGAACTGGAGCAGGTGAATGATATTGGTACTGTAACGGCCCAGTCCATTAAAGATTGGTTTGACCAGCCTCAATCTCAGAGTATGATTGCCAAACTTCGGAATGCCGGCGTGAATTTCCAGAGCAAGCGGCAGATTACCGACACCAGATTTTCCGGTATGACTTTTGTCTTAACAGGTGCCCTTAGTAAATTCACCAGAGAGGAAGCTACTGAGCTGATTGAGCTGTATGGCGGCAAGGCATCCGGTTCTGTTTCCAAAAAGACCACCTATGTGGTTGTCGGTGAAAATGCGGGGACAAAGGCGCGTAAAGCCAGAGAACTGGGAATTCCTATTTTATCTGAGGAACAATTTCTTGAAATGACGCACTAACCCATAGATACAAAAATCCTATAAAACGATGTCAGCCACCCGGAATACCCGTGTGGCTGATTTGCTATGTATGGCATATGTTACAGACTAAAATCGTCGTCATGATAGGCAGAAAAATCCGGCAGCTTCATTTTGCCGGGGATTCGCTTACAGGGATCATATCGGAATTTTCTGCATTTAAAATCCACGGAAACAGAACCTTTTTTAATGCAGAGGATCTGGTTATCAGAAATACAGGTGCCGTGGGCGCAGTAACTGCAGCTTTTTTGTATTTTCTTCCGAAACAGCATATCGATCCCTCCTTCAAACAGGATTATACAACACTTAAGGAAAGATATCTATACCTTTTTTGCAAAATACGTAAAATTGTAATGACTCCTAGAATAGAAAAGGCAACTATGGGGATTAGTCCTGTGAGGAAATGGCCGTAAAGAGGGATGAGTGCAAGTGATGCCAGCGGAAAACTGAGCAGGCATTGAATCAGCTTTCCTGGTAAATACATACCAATTCCGCAGAGGATTGTTGCTGATAAGGTCTGCATAAACACGCATAAGCCACCAAAACTCATGATGCAGCAGCAGAGAACAAACCTTAACGGCTCAAAGGTGATACTCTGCAAGACACTGCAGCCATTGGCAAGCTCAGTTACACCGATTAGCAATACACGCAGCCAATCCGGAAGCAGCCAAAGAACCCATTTGTCTGCCAGCTGTATAAGTACGCGAAAGGCGATTACCCAACCACACACCTCTGCCATGATTTTTATGCTGTTTTTCAGGCTCTCCTGAATAGTCGCTTGCCGGCGCGGAGCAATGGCTGCGGCGCTTGATTTCTGCTTTGGAAGGAGGATGCCGGTCAGAAGCGCGCTTAGGATCTGAATTGCCCAAATTACCCATGGAGTGACCGCTCCAGAAAATATGCTACCACAGATACCAAACAGAAAAGATGGCCCACAATTGCTGCAGAACCCCAGCATCCTTTCACACGATAACTTATCCAGTGCGCCCTGTTTATGGCAGTCATTGATGCATTTTGCTCCCACCGGATACCCTCCCAGCAGACCAAGCAGTAATATGGATTCCGCTCCGGTTGGAATGCCGCACAACCTGCCAAGCCTTCCAAGACCGGGGAATTTTATGCCGATGAGACTGTTTGTAAGGATACCTGTCAGTATAAAAAAGGGAAACAGGGAAGGAATCACTGTTTTTAGACAGAGTTCTACTGCCCCAGTGGCACCCAACAGCACAGTCTTTGTGTCCAAAATAAAAAGCAGAAGGCCGGCAGAAGTAATCACAGCCGTACCAATTTGTTTGCGCATGTACAACACCTCGTTTATATCTATGCCTGTCAGGTACAAATCATCACATAGTGTACATAGACTAAACAAAAAGGGGGCAGCTGTGTGAACAGAAATCGTTTCAACCAATTTAAAACCTTAATCCGTGAGGATAGATACAAGATTCGGCAGCCGCTGATTGAAATCTTGGGACAAAACCGTGTACTGATCGAGAATTATCAATGCATCGTGGACTACAAGCCTACAAGAGTTGAGGTAAAGGTTTGCTATGGCAGTGTTTGTATCTGCGGCAAGAATTTGATTCTCAGATATATGTCCTGCGACCGCTTGGTGGTATTTGGCTGCATAGACTCAGTTTTGTTGTGCGGAGGGAATGGCAGATGAATCAGCATTTCGCGAATGTGCGAATCGAAGTGTTCAGTACGGATATTCCCGGTATGCTGAGCCTTTTCAAGAAGAACCAAATCGCTATAAACGATGCAGAGTATTTAGACGAACTGACCATGCTGCTCACGGTCAGCAGGCAGGACTATAAGCGTCTTTGCAGGATAAAAAAAGGGAATCAAACAATAAAGGTTAAACGGCGCAAGGGTATCTACTGGAATCTAAAAACTTTGTTAAAAAGGCCTGTTTTGATCTTTGCTGTACTGACTCTTCTTTTTGCTACGGCAATACTGCCCACCAGGGTTCTTTTCATTCAGGTCAGCGGGAATAAAACGATACCTCAAAATTTCATATTAGATCAGGCGCACAGCTGTGGAATCCGTTTTGGCGCGTCAAGGCGTGTTATCAGAAGTGAGCAGATAAAAAATGATCTGATTGAACGGATTCCAGAGCTTAAGTGGGCTGCGGTTACGACCTCTGGTTGTGTGGCTACCATTCATGTGGAGGAGGGAAGTGTCATACCTCAGGAAAAAGTGGATGCAGAGCCCGGGAATATAGTTGCCGCGCAGGATTCTGTTGTGGAGGAGGTTATCGTTGCTAAGGGGAATCCAGTCTGCAAGCCCGGTGATACTGTTCTTAAGGGTCAGGTTCTCATTTCCGGTTATACCGATTGCGGCAGATCAATTCTTTTGACAAGAGCTCAGGGAGAGATTTACGGCAGAACACACCGCTGTGTGCAGCTGACAGCACCAAAAGCCACGGAGCATTTGGCTTTGGAAGCGACTGCACACAACAGATACTCCCTCCTGATTGGAAAAAAACTTATAAAATTATATAAAGACAGTGGAATTTCTCATAGCACTTGTGTTAAAATATACTCGTATCATTCTGTGGATTTACCGGGTGGTTACAGCTTACCTGTTACGCTCGTTAAGGAAACGGTGATTCCCAGAAGGAAAGTATCCGGCAGCCTGCAGATAGATCAGAGCTGGATTGCAGATGCTGCTCGCGGATACGTATCCGGTCAGATGGTGGCAGGCATTATTTCTGATGAACACGTTCTCATACAAGAAACAAATAATGCTTATTGTCTGGAAGGTACATACGATTGCCGTGAAATGATCGGCCTATTTAACAGTGAGGAGATTTTAAAAGGTGACGGACAGAGTAGTGGAACGAATAGTGAACGCGGACCGGGTTGAGGATTTGATTGCGGTTTTCGGATCTTTTGATGAAAATATAAGGCGTATTGAGGAAGCGCTATATGTGAATATTACCAACCGTGGTACCGATTTAAAGATCACCGGTGAGGAAGAGGCGGTAGACAAAGCTGCCCGTACTTTGGAAGGTCTTTTGGCTCTCGCCTCAAAAGGTGAGAGTATTGATGAGCAGAGAGTGCGTTATCTCATCACATTGGTACGGGACGGTCATGACGATCAGGTTGCCCAAATGACAAAGGATGTTGTCTGCATCACCGCAAAAGGTAAACCTATCAAGGCTAAGACAGTTGGTCAGCAGAAATACATGAAAGCCATTCAGTCCAATACCATCACCATCGGTGTGGGTCCTGCCGGTACGGGCAAGACCTATCTCGCAGTTGCCGCTGCTGTAGCCGCATTCCGGGAGCGGACCGTCAATCGCATTATCTTGACACGTCCTGCGGTGGAGGCAGGGGAGCGGCTGGGCTTTTTGCCCGGTGATCTGCAGAACAAGGTTGATCCTTATCTCAGGCCCCTTTACGACGCTCTGTACGACATGCTGGGCCCCGAAACATTCCAAAAGTACCAGGAGCGTGGTTCTATCGAAGTGGCGCCCTTGGCCTATATGAGAGGCCGCACGCTGGACGACAGTTTCATTATTCTTGACGAAGCACAAAACACTACCCGTGAGCAAATGAAAATGTTCCTCACCCGTCTGGGTTTCGGCTCAAAAATCGTCATCACCGGTGACGTGACGCAGATCGACCTGCCGGATGATAAGGTATCCGGACTTAAGGATGCGGTCCGGGTGCTGGAAGATGTGAAGGACATTGCGATTTGTCAACTTACCAGTGCGGATGTTGTGCGTCATGCATTGGTGCAGCAGATCATCAACGCGTACGAAAAGGCGAGCAAGAAGCAGGAAGAGAGAAAGCCTGCATACAATCAGAGGAGAAAATGATGAAATACAGAATCAATATTAACTTCGATATCTTTACGGTGAAACAGCCGTTTATCACATCCATCATCCGCAAGTGTGTAGAAGCAACATTGGATGCTGAAAAGATCGATGTTCCCTGCGAGATCAATGTGCTGATCACCAATGACCGGGGCATCCGTGCAATCAATAACGCCAGCCGGAATATCGACAAAGCAACGGATGTGCTGAGTTTCCCCATGTTCCAACTGGAAGCAGGCAATCCGCCCAAGGAATGGGAGGAATACCTGGACGCGGAAACGGATATGTGTCCTTTGGGCGATATGTGCATTTCCCTGGAGCGCGCAACTGCGCAAGCCAAGGAATTCGGACACAGCGTAAAGCGCGAAGTGGGTTACTTAACCATCCATTCCATGCTCCACCTACTGGGCTATGACCACTTGGATGAAGGTGAGCAGAAAAAGCAGATGCGCACTAGAGAAGAGGTCATCGCCGCTACGATTCCGGGCATGCAACGGACAATGTGAGGTAATAGTCATGCAAAATCAGATTATTCATTGTGCAAAAACGCGTGATGAAGTCTACCATGAGATTTTTCTTCGTTCTCACAAAGGTACTTATGTATCCTATCTTCGAGGAAAGCGCTGCTTGACAGAAGATGACTTCTTTCATGAAGTATCTGCATCTTTTCAATTTCCTTACTATTTTGGAGAGAATTGGGCCGCATTTGATGAATGTATTTGTGACCTTGATTGGCTTTCATTCAACAGTTTGTTTATTGTTATAGATGACTATGATAGAATGTTTAATGGCAACAGTACAATTCAGAATCTGTTTATAAAGTACATGAAGGTTATGATTAATTATTGGGAAGAAAAAGGGGTATATGTTGAAGTTTGGTTAAATCAACCTACGAATTGCACTTAGGAGAATTATGATATGAATACAAAAACCGCTATGATTACCATTGCGGGACGGCCCAATGTGGGCAAGTCCACGCTGACGAATTACCTGGTTGGCGAGAAGATTGCTATTGTTTCCAACAAGCCCCAGACCACCCGTAACCGAATTTGTGGCATCGTGACCCGAGAGGATACCCAGTTCGTGTTTATGGACACTCCCGGCTTCCACAAGGCAAGAACCAAGT
>JAZSRI010000138.1:0-7715 GCA_045538415.1 Faecousia sp.
ATGTGTGTGGAGCTGCGTGATATTTGGGATCTGCCCACCTACAAGTACCGCGAGCACAGAGATGTGTACATGCTCAATCAGCTGAATGCTCAGGACAAGGCCTACTATGGACTCATTGAGGATGTGCTGGAGATGATCTTCGCCCGCGTCGCTGAGCAGACTGACAGCGAGGCCCATGTGCTCACCAACTCCCGTCTGGGCGACCAGTTCGATATTATCTACGAGGACGCAGGCGACGCCGTATTCTCCCAGTATGAGTATCTCATTGACGCTACCAAGGCAGGCACTTTCCTGAACAGCGCTGCCGGCAAGCAGTACAAGGTGCTGGACAGCTCCGATCTGGACGCTCTGGAGCAGCAGCTGCGGCAGCTGACTGAAAAGGTCATGCCCTGCTATGTGGACGGTCTGCACTGGCTGGTATCCGTTGACGAGAAGGGGCAGCGTTACCTGACCATTTTCAACAACGAAGGCAACGAGCGTTTCCTGGACAGAGGCAACGTCATCGACCACAAGATGGACCGCTGGGTCAACGTATCCTTCAAGGAGGTTCCTCAGCTGAAGATCGTAGTCGCTTCCGATGACAAGGTGGCTATCCAGAATCTCCAGGGCAATACCTGTCAGGTCTTTGTTCCCGCTACCGGTTTCTGTGTTCTGGCATTTTAATTACAGGTCTGATTAACACTCTGGATAAGGAGAAACTGTTATGCGCGAAGTATCTTATGACGCAACAACCAAGATGCTGAAGGGTTACCCCCAGATCAAAAAACTGGGCGCCATTTGCCCCAACGGAGAATGTTCCCCCTTCGTGTGGAATGGCAGACTGATGCGTCTTGAGAATGATGACCCCTCCCACTGCTACTCTAAAGACGCAGACATTAAGGCACTTATCCGCGACTGGTACACCGGTGAAGTTATTTCTCGTTTCGGTGGCGAAGCCACTTTCTTCTCTTTCTATCAGGAAGATGGCGTGGCTTATGTGCTGGGCAGAGATCGCGACAACTTTGATACTATTTTGATTTATGAAAGCCGGGATCTGGTAAACTGGAGTGAACCCCGGGTACTGCTGAAGAACCCCGGTTGGGTCTACTGCAACACCACTCTGGTAAAAGGCCCTGACGGCTATGTGCTTCTAATGGAAGCAGATTCCAGAAATGTCAGCGACGAGGTTGCTGACGCTGTGGGCAATTTCTACACCTTCTTCTTCGCCACCTCTCCGGATATGGTGCACTGGACCCACATGGAGCCCAGCAAGTGCTTCACTCCCCACCGCTACGGCGGCGGGCCCTGGATGGCTTACAGCAACGGCTGGTACTATGTGCTCTCCCTGTTTGAGATGCCCGGACCCTCCTACTCCAATTACTTTGCCCGCACCAAAGATTTCGACACTTGGGAGCTGGGTAAGTATACCCCTGTTCTGGTCTGTGATGAAGACGACCGTAAGATTTCCCCCAATGCTGTCGGTTTCACAGAAGAATTCCTGGAAGAGATGAAAACCGGCTTTATCTGCAATGACTCCGACTTGGATATGTGTGAATTTGAGGGCAAAACACGCATTCTTTACATCGTTGGCAACCAGTTGGGCTACTATTATCAGGCAGAAGCCATTTACGACGGTCCTCTGGCTGAATTTTTGGAACGTCAGTTCCTGTAATTATCAAAAAAAGGAGAAACTGTTATGCGTGAAATTTCTTATGATGCAACAACGAAAATGCTGAAAGGCTATCCCCAGATTAAGAAACTGGGCGCGATTACGCCCAACGGTGAAACCAGCCCCTTTGTGTGGAATGGCCGGCTTATGCGTCTGGAAAACGATGATCCCTCCCACTGCTACTCTAAAGACGCAGATATTAAGGCTGTAGTCCGGGATTGGCACACAGGAGAGACCATTGCCCGCTTCGGTGGTGAAGCTGACTTCCTATCCTTCTATCAGGAAGATGGCGTAGCTTATGTGCTGGGCAGCCTGCGTACCAGCCGGGACACCATTCTGATTTACGAGAGCCACGATCTGGTAAACTGGAGCGAACCCCGGGTACTGCTGAAGAACCCCGGTTGGGCATACTGCAACACAACCCTTGTAAAGGGCCCCGACGGCTATGTGCTGTTGCTGGAAGCGGATTCCAGATGGGTCAGCGAGGACATCTCCAAAGCTGTTGGCGAGTTCTACACCTTCTTCTTCGCTACCTCCCCGGACATGGTGAACTGGACCCACATGGACACCAGCAAATGCTTCACACCCCACCGCTACGGCGGCGGCCCCTGGATGGCATACAGCAACGGTTGGTACTATGTACTTTCCCTGTTTGAGATGCCCGGACCTGCCTACTCCAACTACTTTGCCCGCACCAAGGACTTCGACACTTGGGAACTGGGTAAGTATACCCCCTTCCTGGTTGCCAGCGAAGAGGACCGGAAGATTTCTCCCAACGCAGTAGGCTTTACCGAGGAATTTTTGGAGGAAATGAAAACCGGCTTTATCTGCAACAACTCCGATGTGGACATGTGCGAATTTGAAGGCAAAACCCGTATCATTTACTCTGTAGCAAACCAGCTGGGCTTCTACTACCAGTGCGAAGCTGTATATGACGGTACACTGGCCCAGTTCCTGGAGCATCAGTTCCTGTAACTGTTGACTAAACAGTCTTTCCTATACAAATCAACAAAAACGGAGGTATTAACATGGCATTCCTTAACAAATTCGTTTTCGCGCCGGGTGAATGGCTCCCGCCTGTGGACCAGGACACGCTGGACCGCATTGCCTTTGAGGATATCAGCAATCATCAGGGCAAGGTCTACGAAAATCCCGAATTTGATGTGCAGGTAGTATATGACGTACATAACTACTTTGCCACCGATCTGTTCCATCGCATCAGAATGTCTGATGTTCAGGACCAAAAATTAGTGCTTATTCTCCCTTCCCCGGAAAATGCTGTATTTATCAGCACTACCGAATCCCTGAATAAATACAATGTGAGCTGCCGTAATGTTCACATCTTCTTCCTGTATGAATACGCCAATGAAAAGGGCGAGGTTGCTCCCTGGCAGAGCCCCTACAGCCGTTCCGGCCACTTCATGCGGTACTTCTATGACCGTCTGAAGCCCGAGCTGAGAATGCCCATGGAGAACATCCACTTCTGGACCAACGAGAATGTGGCTGCTTATTCCGATCTGATCCCCGCCGAGGGCGGCGCGGATGTGGCATATACCGCCATGAGCTGGTCCGGCGGTATTGGTGCTATTGATGCCGAAACCTACCCCGCGGAAACCATGGAAGAGTTCCTCAGCATGGGTTCCCGGTATGTGACCCCCATGCCCGAAAACATCTGCTTTGACTCCCTGCGCGGCATGTTCGGCTGCTCCGGTGACCTGGCAAACGTTCCTCCCTGCGCGGTTACCGTCGGTCCCAAGGACTTGGCTGCCGCTAAATACCGTGTGGATGTGGAATACATATCCGTTTGCGGCGGAGCCTTTTCTTTCCAGAAATTCCCCCTGAAGCTTAGTCTTCTGGCTCCTATCTCCCCCAAGCTCCCCGGCTCTATGCTGCGTTTGTTCCCCGGCGTTTGCTTCGCGACCAGAGAGGTGGCCAATGTGGGTTCCTATGAGCCTGATGAAGACTGGATCGTAGACGAAATCAACAGAATTCAGCGTGAGGAGGCATAACTATGGATCGTTCTCTTTTTGATTTTGCACCGTCTGCCTGGCTTCCTACCCAGGATAAGGCTGTTTTAGAGTACTGCCGCAACATCAAGCGGGAAGATATGGAGATCACCAACGAAAACGGCTACAGTGTCCGTGTTGTGCCCCATCCTTCCAGTGCTATTACTGTGGAGCTGTTTAACTGGATCTACCGCTCCGATGTGGAAGACAAGAAAACCGTTATTGTTTTCGCCAATTCCTGGAGAAACATTTACTCCGCCGCTGTTCAGATGTGTAACCGCTATAACGTCTCCGCCCGGAACATTCACGCTTTCTGTATGGACGAGTGGGCTGATGAGGACGGAAATGTGGCTCCCATCTCCTATGGTATTTCCTTGGGCGGCCATTTCCTTAGAGAGTTCTATCTGAGCTTCCGGGAAGATCTCCGTCCCCCTCTTAGCCAAATTCATTACTACACCAATGAAAACATTGGCTACTACTCCCAGTTGCTTGACGACACAGGAAACGGCGGTGCCGACCTGATCGTATCCGCAACCGGCTGGATTGGACATACGGCGTTTATCGATCCCCACACCAAAGCCTTCAAGGCTGAAACCCTTGAGGAATTTTTGGAGCTGCCCGCAGGCTTTGTAGACAACCACAGACTGACCATCATTCAGAACTCCCACAGCTTCGGCTCCGGTGACTTCTACCACACTCCCCGGTACTCCGTGTCCATTGGCCCCCGTGATATTATGCATGCCCGCAATCATTTGGAGCGCCATGATCTGGAATACTGCGGCGGCTACAGTTCTTGGGAGAGAATGATCTCCAGACTGCAGCTGTACGGTCCTGTGTGTATGGAAGTTCCTGCTTCTATCTATCAGCTTACAAAGGGCACCATCTATGTCAGCGAGAATATGGCGCTTCCCATCGAGCCGATGGATCTGGTGGCATACTAAGCAGTCTATCGTTTGGAATACCGTTTTTAGCGATGCTCCGGATCTTCACCGTCCTCAGGATTTCGGCGGGATGATTCTGGAATGTTTGGTATCTGAAAAAACCTTACAAATCCTTGAATTTATAAAAGAAGCCATCTTTCAGATGGCTTCTTTTTCTGTGTGGACATATATACCCCCAGAGGCGTTTGCCTCTGGGGGTATATATTTTTTAAGGAGCACCAGACAACTATTTACTGCTTTTTAGGCTCCACAAACGTATACTGCAGACCTGTCATCCGGGCAAACAGTCTGAGTTCCTCTACCCAGTCACCGGACATGCCAATCCAATGGTGGCCTGCGCCGCACTGTGCTAACACATCAGGCAGTGTGCGGACATCGCCGTCAAACCGCAGTGCCAGAGGATTGCCCTCGTAGCCGGAATTGTCCTTAATGCTCTCGCCCCGCATAACACTCAGGCGCAGATGATCACTGCCGTTCATCAGGTTCACAAGTGTGACTGTACCGGGCATATGAGTTTCATAGAACACGCTGAGGCCATCATTGGTTTCAATGGAGCGCTTCAGGCTGATATTCTTGCAGCAGCCCGCCAGGCTGGTAGCGCCGGCGCCGCAGTGGGAGAACATAATCGCGCTTTCCTTGGTGTTCATTTGCAGGAAGTCGCCATTAAAGGCGGCTTTGCCGGTAAGCCAACCCACCATGGTCATGAGAATAGACGCATGCAGGTCGCCCTCACAGCCAGCACCAATACACTCATCATTCAGCAGAGAGATACCCAGACAGATCTTAGCTTTCAGATTAGGGAAGCAGTTCAGAGAATATGCCACCAGTTTCTTCTGCTCCACCTGCGCCCGGGCTGCCAGATAGTAACGCATGGACAACAGACCATCCTCATTGCGTACATCCACACATCCGCAGCAGGGATGCAGAGCTTCCCACTTTTCCTGGATCTTCACCGGGTCTTGCTTCTCGGCCTCTGCGTAAAAGTCCTCAATAGGCATATTTACAACAGTGACACCCAATTTTTGATCCAACAGATACTCATTGGCAGCCATGGAATACATGATCTCCGGTTTGTGGCCGCTGTAACCCACCCGTGCGCCACGGAGCTTATTCTTAAGCATAGCCGCCTTGGTGTAGTGCTGCAGCTGCTCCAGGCAGTATGCATCGTCGATCTCGCCGGACACCACGCAAATATCCTTGCCCAGGGTCTTCATAGACGCAGAGATCAGCGGTGTGCATACCATGGTAATGCAGGTAACTTCCCGGTCCAGTGCCCACAGGAACACCGGACGGTCACAAGCCTTCACCAGCTCAGTCACAAAATAATCTGCCACAAAGGTTGCTAACAACACAACCAGACAGTCCACATTCTCCTTAGCAAAAGCTTCACCTGCTGCTCTGCACTCCTCAGGAGAGAGGGCGCTGGGACCATTGACGATATCATATCCCATCTTCTCCAGGACAGCAAGTCCTTCCTGATGTTTGCTTTCACACATCTCATCGCCCAGGAAATATCCAGGCAACGCCATGGAAACATAACCGATTTTTGGTGCTGTACCTTCCATACAAAACACATCCTTTCCAAGAAACGTTTATAATTTTGTGCTTACTTAACTACGGCGCTCATCGCAAGGGATGAGCGCCGCGTATAACTATCATAAAACTTGATTACCGCTTGCACATCAGAGGCACGGGAGAGGAACCCTCAGGTCTGTCATACAGCTGGCAGCCGCAGTCATCCAGATGCTTGACCTTGAAGCCATTGGCCTTGTACTCTTCGTAATCGAATGCGTTCAGCTCATCAATGGCAATCTGGTGGAAACGGTCGAAGTCAGGCCACCATTCCCAGCCGCTGCCGAAATCGTTGTACAGGAATGCGTCTGCGCACTGCTTACCCAGTTCGGGAGTGACATAGAACGCACCCAGTGCCAGAACGTTGACACCGTTGCCTGTGATGGCACGGAAAGCAGCGGGAACAGACTCTACAACACCTGCATGTACACCGGGGCACTTGCTGGCTGCAATATGGATACCCATGCCGGTGCCACAGAAAATCATAGCGCGGTCAAACTCCTTTTCTGTGATCATGGAGCCTGCGCGCAGACCGATACGGTGAAACATCAGTTCAGTATCGTTGGGGTCGGAATCCGCCTTCACGCCCACGTCAGTAATGGTCCAGCCCTTGCTCTCCAGATACTCCTTAATGGCTTCCTTCAGGGGATAGCCGGCAAAGTCAGCGGCCATCAGAAGCTGCTTATCTTTTACACTCTTCATAAAAACATTCCTTTCCGTTATTTTTGCATCACCATAAAATGAGGCGACATACTGAGAAAAAGCCCTCGTTCTTTACCAATGAACATCTGTGGGCCTCCAAACGCTTCCATGTGCTGACAAGCAGACCGGAAACCCTCTATGCTAAAGATATCACAGCCAAATTTTCTTGTCAATCATCCCAACTTATTTTTGCTGTACCAATAGTTTTTACGTTCTATGTAACGTTTTATTAAAAAATTCTATCTAAACTATTGTCCTTATTTTTATGTATATTGCACTTAATTCTACTATGCTTACTGTTATTTCCCTTGCACTTTCTACTACAAAAAAGACTGTTTCCCGTATTGCCTGCACAGATTGCTTGCAAATCGGATAAAAATCTATTACAATAAATTTATCTTGTTTTTTGGGAGGGTTTATGATGGAATTGAAAGCACTGATTGACTCTGTATGGGATTCCGTAACCGAACACCGGCAGTGGCTGCATGCCCACCCGGAGCCCTCCGGGCAGGAAAAAGAAACTGCCGCCTATATTGCATCGGTACTGCGTAAAATCGGACTAGCCCCCACAGAAAATGTTGGCGGCTATGGCATTACCGCAGTAATTGAAGGCGGCAAGAGCGGCAAATGTGTAGGTTTGCGGGCAGATTTTGACGCCCTGCCCGTACAGGAGCAGACAGGTCTTCCCTTTGCCTCTGAAAATCCCGGTGTCTGCCACGCCTGCGGACATGATGTCCACACCGCCATGCTTCTGGGTACGGCAGAAGTTCTGTATGCTATAAAAGATCAATTTTCCGGCTGTGTAAAGTTCATTTTCCAGCCCTCAGAAGAAAACGCTGCCGACAG
>JAZSRI010000095.1:0-17572 GCA_045538415.1 Faecousia sp.
TCCTTGGCTCACAGAACGACATGGCTACGATCCGACTTGGGCATCCCCCTATTTACAGGGGTTGTAAACCAACCGTAAGTACCCGCTTTTCCCTTGATAAGCGGTAACATTTGAAAGGAGGAACCAAGATGAAAAACAAGAAATTGCAGTTAGCCCTGCTGGTGGTCATGATCGCCGCTATGCTGTGGGGCTGCGGCGCGCAAAAGAGCGAGTCCTCAGGAGCATTTGATAGTTATGATACTCCCCAGGCCGCCGACAAAGAGTACCTTTCCGATTCTATAGAAGCCCCTGAGGCATCTCTGAGCACCGGCACTACTGCCACACCCACCCCCATAGACAGAAAGCTGATCCGCACTGTCTACATTGATGCGGAAACACAGGATATGGACGCCTTGCTGCCCGAACTGGACGCCCAGCTCAACACTCTGGGTGGCTATGTCGAGTCCAGAGAACTTTACAACGGCTCTAACGATATCCGCCAGTGGCGCAACGCCCATATGACAATCCGTGTCCCCGCGGAAAAAGCGGACACGTTCTTGTCCCATGTGGAGGGCAGCGCCAACGTCACCTCCCTGACAGAGGATCTGGATGACGTTACCCTGCAGTATGTGGCAACGGAAAGCCGGGTGTTGGCTCTTGAAACCGAGCAGGAACGGCTGCTGGAGCTGATGGAGCAGGCGGAGACCATGTCTGACCTACTGGAAATCGAAGCACGGCTCACCGATGTGCGCTATGAGCTGGAAACAGTTGCTTCCCAGCTGCGGCTGATGGACAATCAGATCAATTACGCCACCATTCACCTGTCCCTCTCCCAGGTAACGGAGCTGACCATCACTGAGGAGCAGAATGTATGGCAGAGAATCGCCACCGGCTTTATGAACACCCTGAAAAACACCGGCGACGCTCTGGTAAATATCCTTGTGTTCCTGATTGTGGCATCCCCTGTGCTGGTTCTTATCGCTGTGGCGGTGGCAGTCATCTTGGTCATTGCCAAAGCTTCCAAAAAGAAGCGCCGCAGGAAACTGGCACAAAAACAAGAACCCCCTGCAACCCAATAAAAAATCACTCTGGAAGCCCCGGCTGAAGTAATTCAAAAAATCAGACAAATACTTCCAAACCATATTGTTTAAGCAACCAAAGGGCTTGCTGCCTGTGTAGAGCAGGCGGCAAGCCCTTTCATCTTGCTTTGATACGTCTTTTGCTGCAGTGATGTGTGTATTCCATTAACTCCTGTTTAAAGCGATCCACAGATTCCTGTTTTTTGGCGATGATAGCAGTATTTCGCCTTCGGCAGCTAAGCAATTTTCACTAAGATTACCAGATTGTGTTCACACCTCAGTTTCTGAATTCCCTTTATTTTTTGCTTTCGTGCCGGTCTGCTTCCAAAACCAAGGCTTGCCGTTTTTCGTTATGGATTCCCTGGAGGTAATCGCTGAACTTTCTTTAACAGATTTCCTTCAACTTTTCAGGGTACTTTGCCGGACACCCCTTACTACCGCGGCCTTGGCGTCCTATGCACAGTCCCTCCGTTTTCATAAGATAGATTCTCTCCCGGAATGCCAATGGCTTGTGGCCAAATAACTGATTTTACCCCGCGTCACAGCCACGACAATCGTCTGCCCGAGCTTCCCTTTATGGCGTTTATCCGACACTCCTTTCGCCACAAAAAACACCCCCATTTCTTAGTACAAGCATGATACCATGAAGGCAAGGCAAAAGGGTATCCTATAGCCATCTTTTCCTGTTCCCAGCGGGGCCGGGAAGGAAAAGGGCAATAACCCCAGTATAATAACTGCTTTTGCAGTTATTATACCATACTTGTCTAATAAATGGGGGGTGATTCAAATAGCATACGCCGGGCAACTCTTTTACAAAAGATCCGGCAGAAGATCCCGGCGCATAATGTCTTTGCCATTTACATCCAGAATCTTGAAATTCTCCACCGCGATCCGGTGCTTCCGGTTAAACTCCTCCAGAGAATCCGCCTGCACAGTAAAGCCGGCAATCCGGTCACTGCTGCTGTTCACGCCACGAACTTCCATTCCTCTGGGACGCAGGCAGCAGAAATCCGAGATGATTCCTTGCTCCAGCATTTCCTCAAAGCCTTCCATGCGGTCAAACACACCCGGCTCGCAGTAAATAAAGTCATTGACAATATACTTATTCTCCGGCCCAGTAGTCTCCACCAAAGGCTTTTCCCCAAGGGTAAGGTCGATTACAGCCTTGATCACATCAACGCCGCAGGAGCGCCTGATCAGCAGATATTTCATGTTACCGCCGGTACGGGCGCAGAACTCCAAGACAGAAACCCGGTTTCCGCCGTTGATCATCTGAATCAGCATGGGAGAATCCGTCAGACCGAAGGCGTCGGCGATCTTCTGGGCAACCTCCTGGATCTGATCCAGAATCTGCTGGGTAGCCGCCACGGGATACCTGCCCCGGAAAATAATAAACCGGTCATCGTTTTTAATTTTCTCGCTGTTGGAAACGCACAGCAGCTTTGCCTTGCCGTTTTCCACATAGACATCCACGCTGATTTCTTCGCCCTGGCAGAATTCCTCCACGATCACATCGCCGCAGCGGCTGATCTGGGAAGCCTCCTGGAAGTAAAGTTCCAGCTCTTCCCGGTTAAAGGCCTTCCGCACGCCCTTGGAGCTGTAAGCGTCCACAGGCTTCACCACCAGCGGGTACTCCAAATGCTGGATTTTCTCCCAATCCAGTGTTCCCATCTCCACATACCGGGAGGTGGGGATGTCGTGCTCCACAAAAATCTGCTTCATGTATTTCTTGTCAGAAACATTCTGGGCAGTTTTGTAGTCGATATAACAGGGCAGCCCCAGCATTTCCGATACTTGGGCTACGATCAGTAGCACCTGATCAGCGCATACCGTGATCAGGAAATCCACCTTTTCCTTCAGCGCCACTTCTTTGACCACTTCCACATCAAAAATGGGAATCTGGTAAAAAATATCCGCATAGGGTTTTGCCAGAGCATTGGCATTGCCGTCAGCAAGGACTGTGGTAATATTTCTGGCCTTCAACTGCTTCAGCAATTCTATCTGGGCCAGACCTCCGGCCAAAACGAGTGCTTTCACACGCATACCTCTCTTTATAAGTTACTTTATCTGTTGGCGTACATCTTCTCGTAGTAATTCTGGTACTCACCGGAGATGATGGTCTCCCACCAGCTTCTGTTGTCCAGATACCACTGGATCGTCTTTTGGATGCCGTCAGCAAACATGGTTTCCGGCAGCCAGCCAAGCTCACTATGGATCTTGGTGGGATCGATGGCGTAACGCATGTCATGGCCCTTCCGGTCGGTTACATAGGTGATCAGGCTTTCGGGTTTGTCCAAAGCCTTGCAGATAATCTTTACAATATCGATATTCCGCATTTCGTTGTGACCGCCGATGTTATAGACCTCGCCGACCCGGCCCTTATGGATGATCAAATCGATGGCTTTGCAGTGATCCTCCACATACAGCCAGTCCCGCACATTCAGACCCTCACCATAGACAGGCAGGGGCTTGTCTGCCAGGGCATTCGCGATCATCAGGGGGATCAGCTTCTCAGGGAAGTGATAGGGGCCGTAGTTGTTGGAGCAGCGGGAAATGGTCACAGGCAGGCCGTAAGTACGGTGGTACGCCATAACCAGCAGATCCGCACCTGCTTTGGAAGAGGAGTAGGGGGAGCTGGTATGGATGGGTGTCTCCTCGGTAAAGAACAGGTCGGGACGGTCCAAAGGCAGATCGCCATAGACTTCGTCGGTGGATACCTGATGATACCGGGTAATGCCGTACTTCCGGCAGGCATCCATCAGCACCTGAGTGCCCAGAATATTGGTCTGCAGGAACACCTCGGGGTTTTCGATAGAGCGGTCCACATGGCTCTCCGCAGCGAAGTTGACCACCATATCCGGATGTTCTTCTTCAAACAGCTTGTAAACACCTTCCCGGTCGCAAATGTCCAGCTTCACAAAGCGGAAATTTGGATTGGCCATCACCGGCTCCAGCGTGCTCAAATTGCCCGCATAGGTCAGCTTGTCCAGACAAATGATTCTGTAGTCCGGGTATTTTCCCAGCATATGGAACACAAAATTGCTTCCAATAAAGCCAGCGCCGCCTGTTACAATAATTGTCATATCAGTTCTCCTTGGCAAGGGACAGCAGATACTGTCCGTACTCGGTCATCTTCAGGCTTTCGCCAATGGCACGCAGCTGCTCAGTTGTGATGAAGCCGCGGCGCCACGCAATCTCCTCAATACAGGATATGTAAAAGCCCTGACGGTCCTGCACCGCCTCTACGAACTGGGATGCCTTGAGCATACCCTCGGGGGTTCCTGTATCCAGCCAGGCAATGCCCCGTCCCAGCAGCTCCACCCGCAGGTCGCCACTCTCCAAATAGGCATTGTTCACTGCTGTAATTTCAATCTCACCCCGGGCAGAGGGCTTGACATTCTTGGCAATCTCCACCACCCGGTTGTCGTAAAAATAGAGGCCGGGAACGGCATAATTGGACTTGGGGTTAGCGGGCTTTTCCTCGATGGATACCACCTGCCGCTGGGCATTAAATTCTACCACACCAAATGCGGTGGGGTCCTTCACAGGGTAGCCAAAAATGGTAGCACCGGACAGATTGGCAATGGCATTGCGCAGATATCTGGTCATATCCTGACCGTAGAACACGTTGTCACCCAGTACCAGGCAGACACTGTCCTGACCAATGAATTCCTCGCCCAGAATAAAGGCATCTGCCAAACCTCTGGGGGTTTCCTGAATCACATAGCTGAACTCTACACCGATCTGCTTTCCGTCACCCAGAAGCTTCTCGTAATCACCGATGTCTTCCGGGGTAGAAATAATCAAAATCTCACGGATACCTGCCAACAGCAGAATGGACAGAGGATAATAAATCAGGGGTTTGTCGTAAATGGGAAGCAGCTGCTTGGAAACGGCTTTTGTCATGGGGTAAAGGCGTGTACCTTTACCACCTGCCAGGATAATGCCTTTCATAACATTCACTCCTTATATTTAACTTTTCACAAAATACAATCGCAGATACGGTCCACATCCTCCAGCGCAAGGTCCGCGTACAGCGGCAGAGTAAGCACACGGCTGGCAAAATGCTCTGCCACGGGGGTCTTGTGGGTGCCGGCAGTGGGCAGATCCCGGTAGCAGGCGAAGCCATTGGTCAGAGGATAAAAATACTTGCGGGCAATGATTCCCTGCTCCTTCAGCCGGGCAAACACCTCATCCCGGGTATACTTATAGCCGTCAAACACCACAGGGAAATAGGCATAGTTAGACTGCACATCTTCCTGAATGACGGACAGCTTAATACCCTCTACCCCGGACAGCCGGGCACGGTAACGCTCTACCACCGCCTTGCGTTTGGCTATTTCCCCGTCAATATGGCGCAGATTGCACAGGCCCATCGCCGCCTGAAATTCGTTCATTTTGGCATTGCCGCCTACATACAGGCACTCCTCCTGGCCATGCAGACCGAAGTTGCGGATATCCGACAGTTTTTCCGTAAGGGTATCGTCGTGATAGCACACGCAGCCGCCCTCAATGGTGTGGTAGACCTTGGTGGCGTGAAAGCTGAACATGGACGCGTCACCAAAACTGCCCGCCCCCCGGCCCTTATACCGGACACCGAAGGCATGGGCCGCGTCATAAATGACCTTCAGCCCGTGCTGATCCGCGATACGCTGGATTCCCTCCACATCACACAGATTGCCATAAACATGGACAGGAACGATGGCCACCGTCTTATCTGTGATAAGCGCCTCAATCTTAGACACGTCGATGGTATAATCCTCACCGTTCACATCGCAGAAAACAGGCACCAATCCATTTCTGGAGATGGCATGGGTAGTGGAAATAAAGGTAAAGGGTGTGGTGATTACCTCACCGCCCTTGGGCAAGCCCATAGCGGCAATAATATTTTCCAGAGCCAGATGCCCATTGGTATAAAGAGAGACCTTATGTACGCCCAGGTAGTTCTCCAGTTCTGCTTGCAGCTGCTGATGCTTGCTGCCCACATTGGTCAGCCACCGGCTATCCCACAGATCTTTAATTTCCTGGCAGTACTCCTCATAAGAGGGCATGGAGGAACGGGTTACGTTGATGGTAGTATTCATATTGGTTCTTCCTTTACCGGAAAAATTATCTAAACAGGCAACTTGTATCAAAAGGCTTGAACAGCATGTTGCGGCCTTGGGTATCCTCCACAACGATATTCTGCTGACTAAAATGTACCAACTCTGCAATTTCCTCCAGTGTAGGCGCAGACAACTTCAGTTTCATCACACATTGCGTAGTGGAGCCATCCTCGGGGATCTCTTTCCCCTCCCATGCAGAAATATCGATGCGTGTAATTCCAGATCTGTCATAAAGGGATCCACAGAAAAATCTACCGATAGTACCCCCATGGGCATAGATAGGCAAGGTACAGGCGTATTCTCTGTAGAGGGGGTTGTCCTTGGACAAATCGTCGCACATGTCACCGCAGAGAGAATGAGCGATCAGCATTTTCATAAAGTTGATCTTGTTAAAACGTTCAATCACGAAGAAATCGTTGTTGCCGTTGACCCGGTAACCCATCTCAAATACATAGATCTTCCTTTCCGTAACCATACCCTGGAAGAAAACAACGCCGTTCTCCGCGCCAATTCCCCGAATGAAATTACGGATCTTGCCGTCTAATTCCTCCAAATACCGGCCGTAGGAGTTGGCAGGAGAAATCAGGAATTCGCACAGGCCGGTCTTGACCTGTTGATCGTCTGTAATATACTTTTCATTCACACAGGAGAGGCTGATTTGGCCATTGGAAAGGGTATAGACCGAAGCAAACTCAACGCCCTCCAGATAATCCTCCACGATGACGGTCTTGCTTTCGGATTTGCTGGCTGCAAAATCCAACGCTACATCCAATTCTTCTGCACAGTTACAGATAGAAATACCCTTCCTACCAGCATAATCGGCAGGCTTTACAATAACGGGATATTCAATTTTTGCCTTTTCTTCCTCTGCCATGGGATAGGTAAAGCAATAATCTCTGGGAATCGGAATGTCATACTGCAAACAAGCATCCTTGAAGGATCGTTTGTTACGGGTCAGATTGATTTGATCTTCCGTAGCATAGAAAGGAGTTCCTAACTTATTTGCAATACGGCAGGCCGCCAATACGCGAAATTCACTGTATCCCGCAATAACGCCGTCCACACCCGCCTCCCGACACAATTGAACCACCGCATCTGTGTCGAAATAATTGATGTCCCACGCCTCATCGGCCATACGTTTAGCTGGGGCTTTGCTGTAGTCCGCAATCCCGTCGGCCACGATGGTGTATATTCCCATTTCCCGGGCGGTATTTACAAAATTGAGATTACCTGTATCGGATCCAATGATCAGTAATTTTTTACCTTTCAGAACTTCATACATTACAGTTATCCTCCGTAAAATAATCGGGTTAGATCAAGTGGCACTCCACTGCGGCCACAATACCGGCCATATCCTCTGCGTCATAGCGCTGATCAATCGGAAGCGGAAGAATATTTTCCGCATAATCCTGTTCCAGCGTTCCGGTATACTGCAAAACGTTGGGCCAAAGGGTGGGAACGTAAATTTTCTTCTGAGCCAACTGTTTTTTCACCGCCATGCCGTTCTCACAATAGAACGGGTAACAATAGGGTCCATCCGGCGCTGTCAGCTGCAGCCTGTTATGCTGCCCTAAGGCGGCCTCTAACTGCTTATAATTGGCGTTACGACGTTCCCGGGATGCATCGTAATCAATCGCCCGCATCAAATTGTGGGTCAGCTTAGACATGGTTCGCAGCGGAAGCTCAGTGAAGGTATGATCGTTTTGCTTAAAATCGGCATAAAAATCGGATGCGCAGTGCTCATACCGGCCAAGAATATGCCGCATACGATCCGCGGATATATCCCTCTGCAATGTCTCATCCAGAACAGCATCTGTGGCCAGATAACTTCCGTCAGGAACACCAAAAAACTTTCGGCAGGAATAAATTGTATCAACTCCCGGGACCGGTTCTTGAAAAAACGCATGTATGTTGTCAAAGATCACATTTCTATACTTCTTCCGCAGCAGCAACAGCTCAGAATTACTGATCTGCCCGTAAAAGTTTACAACATACAAATATTCACTTTCTTTGAGCTTCTTATGAAAAGCAGGAAGAAATCCGCTGTCAATGGGATAGTATTCATAAGAAAATCCTTCCCTGTCACATAGCAGGGACACAGAATCACACAGGAAATACGGAATATACAATTTTGTAATTTTCCGCGCTTTCAGTAAATACAGAAGGGCGGATCTGCCGTTATTTAGAGCAAGCAGTTCCTGGTGATATTCTTTTCCCGCAAATTGCTCCAGTTCAAAATAGCCGCCAATCTCTTTCACTGCTGCACCTCATCGGTCTCAAGATGGATCGTAATGTGAGAATGAATATTTTCAAGCAGCGACGCCATGGTCTGTTGGTCGGGGAATTTCATAAACACAATCCCTAACGCCTTGGCCGCGTTATCAAAATATTCTACTTCGTCACCGGAACTCTTATAAATATTTTTACGGAAAATATACGGTGCCAGTGCGGAAGAAAACTCGATATGCGAATACTTTCCGCTTTTTGAGGCGTGAAGATTGTGGGTAGCATAGTACGGGATATCCGTCATTCCGTTCAACCGGACGCTTTCTCCCATTGCCGCGCGGATTGTCAGCTCCACCACATCCACACCGAAGATATATCCCAACAATTCCGGGATCATATTTCCGCCATTCCTTGGGCCGACGTCGATGGGCCAGACATAGCCGTTTCTGTCCACCACAAGCTCTACATTCATAGCGCCGCAGCGAATCCCCAGCTTATCCACCATTGCCTGCAGCGTTTCTCGAACGGAGCGCACATCCTCATCGCCCAGCAGGAGGGGATAGCTCTTTCCCACCGGAACCAAGTGGTTCACAGAGGCATCTCTATGGCAGTTCAGCAAACCCCAAAGCGCAATCTGACCGTCCACCACAAAGATGTCGCCTCCCACAAGGTAAGGATGGGCCTTTTCAATATATTCCTCCACAATGATTCGCTTGCTCCGAGAAAACGAGAAGGCAAACTCCAACGCAGCCCTTATCTTCTCCCAGGAATGAAGCACCGTCACACCTTTGCTGCCGGACGAATCCACAGGCTTGACAATAACGGGCAGGTGGAATCGGTGGATATCCTTCTCTGCATCTTCCACAGAGGAATATCCCCCGGATTGCGGGGTGTGAAATCCATTGCGGGAAAGGAATTCCCGGAACCGGTCTTTATTGCACAGCGTCTCGACGGCATCTGCCGGATTACCCGCAAGTCCCATTTTTTCTGCCACGTAGGCAGCAGTGGGCGCCGCAGGATCGGAAGCATACGCAACTATGCCATCAATTTGCTCTGCTTGCGCAGCGCCCAGTATGGCATTTTTGTCTGTTGTACTTAACAAATAAAATTTATCCGCATGCAATCTCCCGGGATTATCCGGAAGATAGTCACAGAGTATGGTGTAGTATCCAAGTTTTTTTGCCGTTTCAATAGCTACCACTTGTTGTGGCGAACCGCCTAACAGCAACAGTCTTTTCTGTTCAGACATGGATCATTGGTCCTCTTTTCTTTTTTGTTTCAAAAGAATCCTCTTTATCATACCAAGTAAAAATCGGTAGGGCTCCAACTTAAATACCGCGGAGATCGCCACGTAAACGGCCACTCCCAAGAACACCTGTATAGCCATGGTAACAAAGCTGTTCAGCTTCAAAATCTGTACCGCCAGAACACAGCCACACATGACCAAAGAACCCAGCATGGAGGGCAAAATATCCTTAATCTGCTCAAAATAGGAATATCCCACCAGCTTTTTGTTGGGAGAGGCATTGACAAAGCAGTTAATCAGGCAAGTAACAATTCCTGTCAACGCAATGGCAATGGGAGAGTCAAAGAAGGCAACCGCAATCACAAGGGCAGTAACACCCATTAGCTTCTTTATTATCTCCAGTTTCAGGAACACGTCACTTCTGCCCATGGCATTGATGGCCTGCAGATTGCAGGTATGCACAGGATAGAAGGCAAATGTAAAGCAGTAAATCTGCATGTACGGCACGCAAGGCAGCCATTTATCCGTCAAAAGCAGTCTTACCAGCGGCTCTGCCACGCCGGCCAAACCGGCCATCATAGGGAAAATGATATAGGCACTGACGGTGATCGATTTGCGCATCATTACCTTGACCTGAGCTTTGTCATCCTGCTTTGCAGACATAGCCGGAAGGAGTACGCTTTGCACTGAGGTATTTACCGCATTGATGATAAACTGAGGAAACTGCTTGCCACGGTTGTAGAAGCCTAATGTATCGGAACTATATTTTTTGCCGATCACCAAGCTGCGAAGGTCCTGGTAAAGTGTATCCATCAATCCGGAAACCAGCAGCTTCCAGCCGTAGGCGAACAGCACCTTTACCCGCCGCAGGTTGCATACCCGACGGGGCCTCCACCTTACGGTGAACCACATGACCATGCATGCCACTAGCACATTGGTAAGATTCTGAGCCACCAAGGCCCAGAGGCCGGCGCCTAAATATGCCAAAACGATACCTGTAGCACCAGATACAACGATGGCAGCTACGTTACTGCGGAATACCTTTTTAAAGTCCAACGCACGACTCACCTTGGCAAGCTGAATGGAATTCAGTGCGCCGGGGAACAGCACCAGACACAGCACCCGGAACGGCTGCACCAAATCTGGCATTTCATAGTACTGGGCAATAAACGGCGCTGCGGCAAAAAAGCCGCTGTAGAGCAAGACCGCAACTGTCATAGTTACCCAGAAAACCGAGGAATAGTCTTCCTCGGTTACATCCTTGTTCTGGATCAGGGCGGTGTTGAAGCCCCGTTGTATAAAAACATTTGCCAGTGCAGTGAAAATCACCATTAGGGACAGCACGCCGTAGTGCTCAGGATCCAGCAGCCGCGCAAGGATGATCTGCAGGACAAACTGGGTGCCCTGTACACCAAACCGCTCCAGGAATTTCCAAATCAGCGCGCTTAAGATTGTCTTGTCTTGTTTTTTTGCCATTTCTTCGATTTCAAATATCTGGCCAAGGGTTTACCCAACTTGGCATACAATTTCGGATACTTACAACGGACTGTATCTGAGATTCGCTCCAAAGAGCTTCTGGCCTGATACATTTCCTTTAATTCCCCACTGTGCAGCATCTGATAATCATGGGTCATCAATGCCAAAATGTACTTTTGACGCAATATCCGCTGATGGATGGGTTCGTGATGCGCATAATTGGTAGCCTGATCCAAAGCCTCCAAGCCCTCAATCATTCTTTGGCTGATGTGGGCCCGCGCCACATCATTATCTGTACGTACCGTCCAAGAATTTGCCGCATAATACCGGTAGAAAGTCATCACCTCCGCCAGCAGCCGGATTTTTCCATTCAGCGCCGCATGGACAGTAAGAGGATAGTCACCAATCGGGAACATCCTCATCCATTGAGGTCTGTTTATAAAAACCTCCGCCTTTACCACAATAGACGCAAACTGGAAAAAGTAGCCATTAAATGCCAGCAGAATTTCTTCCAAAGAAATATCCCTGTCCTCTTTAAAAACACTGCGGTTCTCATAAATACCGGTCTTCATGTTGTACCAAACATTGCCGCAGGCACACAGGCTATACTCAGGATGGTTGTCCAAAAAATCCACCTGTTTCTGCAGCTTCAAAGGATCCGTCCAATAGTCGTCCCCTTCACAGGTGGCCACATATTTTCCTTTAATACGCGGTATTTGATATACTCTGGTAATAGAGATCTTCTGAGAATACTGATTCTCGCTTTGATAAATGGGCTTAATCAGATCGGGATATTTCTGCTCATATTCCCGGATAATATCCGCGCTGCCATCTGTTGAAGCATCGTCATGCACCAGAACTTCAAAGGGGAAATCTGTTTTTTGCGTTACAAACCCTTCCAAAGCATCCCGCACATACTGTTCATGATTATAAACATTGCAAATGATACTAACTTTAATATCCTGATCCAAGGGGAATCCTCCTGTATACCACTGACACACCGGGTGTCACAAATTACGATTACATAAACACAAACGCATAGGGGAAGGTTTCACTGGCATTCCTCAAAATATATTTGTAGAACCAGAAGAACAGCACTACACACAGTACAGCCACGTACGCCATGACCCGATATTTCTTATTGTCAAACATCCGCGGGATTATTACGATTGTAATTAGATTCGCAAGGGAGAAATAGGCCGCCACACGTTCGCCGTAAACCAAGAACGTAGAAAGCTGATACAGGATCAGAAACACAACGGAGTTCGTAAAAAGAAAATCAAACAAACGGTTATTCTTTTGCAAGTATTTGCGTCCTGCAATCAAAGCACCCATTTCCAACAACAGGAACAACGTAACCATAGTTCTGTGCTGTGCCCTGCTCATATCCAAATACCACAAATACTTAGCATTCAAAAGTCCCATACGAATCAGTAAGTGGCACAGGGGATTAAAAAGAAGCACCAGCAACAACAAGGCAGCAAACAGAAAAACCTGGCGTCTGAATATTGGCGGTTGAATCCTGTCTGCCAAAGAACTGACTCTACCGCAGGCCGATTTGATCACAGAAACGGCTTTTACAGGTTTCCTTTCCTTCGGGGTGCGTCCTTTGTAAATGAAGCACTGAATCTTTTCCGCCAAACCCTTTGCCTTAAGAACACACTGCTTCCAGTCGCAATGGATATACCAATGAATCGCCAAAATACCCAGTCCCAGCAACGCAGAAGTGTGGAACAGCACAGCCACAGCCACACAGATGCAATAGCGCAGGTATTTTTTCTCTGTAATATCTGCCAGTGCGGCAAACACAGTGGCCATTGCCATATACTGCCGCATAATATTCAAAGATTGGCAGTAATATAACAAATAGAACACCACAAGCACAATCGCAGGATTTACTTCTTTCCGGAAACGATAGGCACCGATATAGAACCCCGTTACAATAACAGCATGAACTACAAACAGAAACACACTGTAGTTGCCAAAAACCTGCGCAACAAAGCCGCAAAGCAGAGCAAACAAGGGTTCCCCATAACCGATACCCATGTAGTACTTCATATACGCGCCCAAAGATTCTGCAGAAACCGCACCAGCCCAATAACGCTTCAATTTGAAATAATTCATGGTATCAGTGCCGATCTCATAATCACGCAATCCTGCAAGCAAGGTCGGGATCAAAATGCTCAGGACGGAAAACAGCCAGAACAGATGTTTCTTTTGCGTTTTATTGGCGTAGTGTGCAAACAGTGCAGAAACCGCAAAGCAAGCAAGATAGATCATCTAAAACCTCCTAATTTATAAAAAGCACACCTGGCTCGTACCTTTTCGGAAAATAAATCTCATCCCACAGTATTCCTTTTGGGGACAAATTCATTCCATATCCACTGGGCCAGTTCTTCTGAAACCGTCTCGCGTATAGGTTTCAGTATCTCCGGATATATGTTCCTGCCGGATATTTATTGTTCCACTATATACTTCGGAGGCGTATGCAGACCCTCTTCTCCCTCTTCCGCAATGATTTGAGATCTGGTTCTGGTTTCATTCAGGTTTTCACCATTGAACCTAACACGGTCGGAATTGGTCCGCATCTCGCTCTTTGTAAGCATTACCTGAACGGTTTTAAGTACCATCTTCACATCCAGCAAAAAGCTGACATTCTCTACGTAATAGACATCACTTTCAAACTGGGCGTTCCATGTCCAAGAAGCGGAAGTAATCTTGTTTCCACAGTTCAGATTCCAGCAGGCAAGGCCGGGGCGGACAGCATGACGGTACTTGTGCCGCTCATTATAAAGAGGCAGGTATTCTACCATCAACGGGCGGGGTCCAATAATGGACATAGTACCGTTAAACACATTAAACAGACCCGCCAGCTCGTCCAGTGATGTCCTGCGTAAAATCCGGCCAAACTTGGTGATCCGTTTGCTTGCATGCAACAGTTTTCCTTCCTCATCAGTGTCGTTGTTCATAGAACGAAACTTGTAGAGTCTAAAGATTTTTCCATCTCTTCCCGGTCTCTCAGCCATGTAAAAAATGGGTCTGCCGTGGTAGATAAGTTCCAGCGCACCGATCACCAGCAGCACCGGGCTTAAAACCAGAATGGCCATACCGCTTAACAGAATGTCCAGCAAGCGCTTAATGTATCTGGAATACAGACTATTCTTGGGAGTGGGGATATCCGTCCGGATTTCCATCTGCTGTGCAGTATCTGTCATGTGTCAAATCTCCTTGTAAAATCTATTTTATCTTACCTCTAAATCCTTTGTCAGTTCTTTCCAGTAAACCTACAAAAAACAGGAACTGCGGCAGTCCCAGCAGACAGGGCTACCGCATACTCCTTGATAAATTTCTCTGCGACAACACTTCCACCCGGCTGATACTCCCGGCTGTGGCATACATGTAATTGGTTTTGTGTTATATGCTATATACCAAATCCTTCCCATGTGTTGCAGAACGTATTTTTTGAAAAAGGTTTCTTGTGCTTTTATAAAATTCGCGGTCTGTTAAACCATCGCGTACCGCTGCATAAGAATCTGCTCGCAAACCTGCAGATCCTCAGGGGTGTTGATGCCCCGCAGATCGTCTCCATCCTTGATGAAGTAAGTCTGCACCTTCATTCCCTGCTCCACCATCAGCTGAGGCACTTCCGTCAGGTAGTACTCCTGCTGCACATTGGCACAGCCAATCTGAGGCAGGATTTCAAACAGGGATTTGCTGTTAAACACCATCACGCCGGAAAACAGCTCTTTGATCTGGGCCTGCTCCGGTGTGCAATCCTTACCTTCCACAATGGCGCTGAACTCGCCCTTGTCATCACGGACCACCCGGGCCCACATCTTCAGTTCCGGATTTTCCGCCGTCATCAGGGTGCAGTCGGCACCGTTTTCCTGATGCTGCCGGCACATTCTTTCCATCTCTTCCTTGCGGAACAGGGGCATGTCACCAAAGGTGACCAGCACGCTGCCATCAAAATCCTTAAATGCCTCGGCACATTCCATAACCGCATGGCCTGTGCCCAGCTGCTGCTTCTGCTCCACATAAGGATGACGGTCAGAAAAATGCTCCATAATCTTTTCCTTGGCATATCCAACCACGATGTAAATATCCTGGGGTGCTACGAAGCTGATGTTCTCCAGAACAACCTCCAGCATGGGCCTGTTCCCTACCCGGAACATTGCTTTCGGCATATCGCCGCTGATTTTCTGCAAACGCTTGCCTTTACCCGCTGCCGGTACAATTGCCCGTATATGTTCCATTGTCAATACTCCAAATCTATTTTATTCGGCGCCAACGCCTGTTTTAAAGGATCTCTGCCTTAAGACCCAGCTCCGCGTAGATCTTGCGCAGGATCTTCTTGATCTCAGGAAGTTTCTTTTCCATGTCCTCCACCAGCTTCAGCTGGGTACGGGCACGGTCCAGATTCTGGCCGGGATAGTAAATATGGTAATAGGTATCTCCGTTAATATGATCCATCAGGAACCGGATGCCATCTTCCGAGGTAATGATCAAGGACGCAAAGGGCATTAGTTCCAGTTCTTCCTTGGTGAGCACATCGCCGCAGGCCTTCAGATAACCCCAGGCATACTGCTCGTACAGGTTCAGATCACAGGAAACCTTGGAAAGGTCCTTCTCGTCGTCCTTAGCGGTATTGGTGCCAATACGCATGCTGTCGCCGTAGTCGTACAGCGGTGAGGAAGGCATGACCGTATCCAAGTCAATGATTGCCACAGGAAGGTGGGTCTCATTATCGAACAGAATATTGTTGAGATTGCAGTCGTTATGGCAAATCCGGGTGGGGATCTTTCCGCTGATAAGCGCTTCGCTGATGAGCCCATAGCGGTCTGCCCGGGCACGGACAAAGGCGATTTCCGGCCCCACGTCCTTTACCCGGTTCTTGGGATTGCGTGTAATGGCCTCCTCCAGATCCATATAACGGCTCATGGTATTGTGGAAATTGGGGATAACCTCTTTTACATCCGCCACATCCACATCGGACATTTCCTTAATAAATCTGCCGAAGGCATCGCCTGCGTGATAGAATACCTCAGGATTATTGGGGATATCCAGAGAATACACGTTATCAAAATGGGTCAGCATTCTCCAGCAGCCGGAATCGTCCCTCAGGAAAGACCGGCCATCCTTGGTAGGACGAATGGTCTGCACAGATCCCTTCTTCCGGTGACCGGGCAACAGAAACCGCCCATACAAGTGATCCGTGGTGAGCTTAAAGTTATCCATCAAGGCATCCACATCGGGGAACACGTTGGTATTGATCCGCTGAAGGGTGTATTTGTGCACATGCCCCGTCTCCGACAGGGTCTCCACTCTGTATGTACGGTTAATATAACCCTTGTTAATCTGGGTAATGGCGGTGATATCGCCACGGATGGCGAACTGTTCCGCGATACGCTGCAATTCATTGATAGGGGGCAGAGCGGGTTTCTCCGGCTCCAGCACCAAATGCATTGTCGCGCCGGGCACTTTGGAGGACAAGTCCACAAAGGTCAACGTCTCAAACACATTCTTTACCGTCCGGGATACCTTGGTGTCCCTCTGGATATAGTAGTATACATTGCTGTACAGCAACCGCATTACCACGCTGATAAGAACATAGACACCTGCAAAGGCAACGATTGATGTAACAGGAACTTCCGCAATCTCATAACGTCTGCCCACAAATTCACCTAACAGCACCAGCAGCACCGATGCCAACACGCCGGAGATGATCTCTCTGGTAAACGCCTGCATATAGCCATAACGCCAAATCTGCTTATAACTCTTTAACGCAAACCGAAAACCGAAAAACAACACATATCCCGATACCAGATACAGCAGCACCGTATCCTGGGGGAAAGGTGTTTTTGCGGAAGGATGCAATACAAACACCGCCAACCAGCAGACCAGAAAAACCAAGGTATCGTAAAACACCATCATCCAGCGAATGGTTTTACGTTCTTTTATTTGTGTCTCTGCTGAGGGGGCTGCATTCATCTGTACTTTTACACTATCGTTACCCACTTATTTACCTCCTGTTACGGTGACCCCAATGGCGCGCCGAAACGCCTGTAAAAAGGCACCGTGGTGGATGGTCGCCGCCATCCGCACCAGCTGTTCTCTGGTAAAGAATCCCGGAAAACCGGAAACAGCGCAGACCACCCTGCCTGCCTCTCCAGAAATGATAAAATGTATAGCAGTATAGCAATGTCACACCTGTTGCACAATGACCCGGTTTTCCAAAATCTATCATCTGCAAGACCCCGCAAACCGTTTAAAACCGAATACATCCCCAATAGCAGGTGTGAGTAGAATGCACGACATATCTTCACGAACGTATTATACGCCACTATACACCAAAAAGTCAAGCATTATTGGACTATTCCTACCTTTGGAAATGTCATACATTCGTCCTGTCTGTTAAAAAAGCAGGCTAATTGTCGAAACTGCAGAATATTTTGTCAGAT
>JAZSRI010000044.1:0-13795 GCA_045538415.1 Faecousia sp.
CTTGGAACACCGGCTTTGGCATCCCGGCCCTTGACAGACATGGTCAGTTCATCACTGCGGGGATATACTCTGCCAATCTGGATTTTAATGTCCTCCGCAGTAGCCTGACCGATAATCATGCCGTGTTTGCGGCGCATGTAACGTCCGATGCTCTCGTCGAAGGCAATACCGGCGGCGGTCAAAGAGGAGGAGGCCGCCACGCCGTTCATGGACAGCACACCGATATCCGTAGTGCCGCCGCCAATGTCCACTACCATATGGCCGCTGGGACCGCTGATATCCAGGCCGGCGCCAAGACCAGCAGCCAAAGGCGCTTCGATCAAATACACACGCCGCGCGCCTGCCTCAATGGCCGCGTTGATGATGGTCCGCTCTTCCACTTCCGTTACGCCGCTGGGGACGCACATGACCACTCTGGGTTTGGGGGTAAACACCCGGGCTTTGCTGACTTTCTGGAAAAACTCCTGGAGCATTTTCACCGTCAGCTCATGGTCGGAGATTACGCCATCCTTCAGCGGATACATAGCCACCACGTTACCCGGAGTCCGACCCAGCATGTTTCTGGCGGAGGAACCTACCTGCAGAATCTTGCCGGTGTTCTTGTCCACCGCGATTACCGACGGCTCCCGGATCACCACACCTCTGCCGTCTACATTAATCAGCGCATTGGAGGTACCCAGATCCAGACCCAAATCGTTGGAAAATAATTGCATAGTCATTCACCTACATTTTTTGTCATGGGGCGCGGCAGCCACCGCACCCAAGTATACTTCTTTTGCCCCGGCGGTAAGCAGCACACGGGCGCATTCCGAGGCAGTGGCGCCGGTGGTAATAATATCATCCAGTAAAAGGACCCTTTTGCCCTTTAACGGCAGATCCTCAACAGCTTTGTACGCACCCGATACATTGGCCCGCCGGGCAGCGGCATTTTTGATAGAGGATTGGGGTGGGGTGTTGCGTACCTTTTTCAGGGTGCGGATAGCTTCCATACCCAACTCCTCAGCCACCGCCTCTGCCAGAAGCTGGCATTGGTCGTAGCCCCGCTTCAAACGGCGCAAAGGGGCAATCGGCGCCCAAGTGAGAATGTCGAACTGCCCCTGCTTTTGCAGTTCCATAGCCAGCAGACGCCCATAGCACTTTGCGTAGCTGCGCCGGTTGCTGAACTTGAAACGGTGCAGGCTTTTTCGCACATTATCCCTATAATACCATACACAGGTCCATCCTGC
The DNA here is from genome assembly GCA_045538415.1 of Faecousia sp. Lineage (GTDB taxonomy): Bacteria > Bacillota > Clostridia > Oscillospirales > Oscillospiraceae > Faecousia. Next base: position 1,227 of record JAZSRI010000044.1, read on the forward strand.
AAGGAAGGAATATTTAATTTTTTCAGTTTTTATCTGTGGGATGTCTTTCCGGCAACTGCGACACAGATCTGTTTCGTCCTTGTCTAAGAGCCTTCTGCACAAAACGCACCGGGAGGGGAACAAAAGCTCCAGAATCCAACGGAACATGTCAATCTGCCTTCCCTTGCAGACGCAGCTTCAATCCCGTGTAACGCCGCCCGGTTTTCGCGTTTTCCACCATTGCGGCCACAGTCTCCTCACGTCCAACGATTACAAGCAGTTCCCTTGCTCTGGTGATGGCGGTGTAGAGAATGCTGCGGCTGAGAAGATAGGGGCTGGTGCCCCAGGCAGACAGTACAACAGCCCGGTATTCACTGCCCTGACTTTTGTGTACGGTCATGGCAAAGGCCGGCTCCAGTTCGTTGAGCTGGGAAAATTCGTACTCAGCCTCTCTGTCGTCGAACAAAACACGCACCAATTCCATATTGGGGTCAATCTGGACAATGATGCCGGTATCCCCATTGAAAATGCCCGTACCAACCATAGAACTGTCGGTCTTTTTCCACAGGATATCGTAATTGTTCCGAATCTGCATGACCCGGTCGCCTTCCCGGAAGATGAAATCGCCGAAAGCCCGTTCTTTCTTGTCCGGGGAGGGGGGATTGAGCTTTGCCTGCAGGATTTTATTCAAAAGTACTGTGCCCGCGCCGCCCTTTTTTGTGGGGGAGAGCACCTGTATCTGATCGGAGGGGATGCCCATGTTCTGGGGCAGCCGGGTGGCGCAAAGCCCCTCAATGGTCTGGGCAACAGCCTCCTCAGAGCGGCAGGGGATAAAGAAAAAGTCGTTCTTTACATCCTTCAGCACCGGCATTTCTCCACGGTTTACCCGGTGGGCATTCATAACAATCAGGCTCTGCTGGGCCTGACGGAAAATCTCCGTCAGCTGCACCACAGGCAGAACGCCGCTGCGGAGCATATCCCCAAAGGGGAAACCCGGACCTACTGGCGGCAGCTGATCCGGATCGCCTACCAGAATTAGCCGGGCATTTCCCGGAACTGCCCGCAGCAGATTGTACAGCAGGCTCACATCTACCATGGACATCTCGTCCACGATCACCACATCTGCCTTCAGTGGATCGTCCTCGTCCTTGGAGAAAAACAGCTTTCCCGTGTGGTGGTCGATTCCAGCGCCCAAAAGCCTGTGAATGGTGGAGGCATCCTGCCCGGTGACCTCTGTCATCCGCTTGGATGCCCGGCCGGTAGGGGCGGCAAGGAGGCATTTAAGCCCCATCTGGTGAAAAACAGAGAGGATACCGTTGATAATGGTGGTCTTACCTGTGCCGGGACCGCCGGTGAGCAGCAAGAGACCGTGGGTGACAGCATGGACGATGGCCTGCTGTTGCTGGTCGGAGTATTCAATTCTGCTTTCCTGCGCCGCGATACGGAGCTTTTTCTGCAGCTGCCCGGGGGCGGCATGCTCCTGCATGGCAAATTGCAGAAACTTCTCACAGCAGTAAAGCTCAGCCTGGTGCAGCTGGGGCAGGTAGCACACATCAATCCCAGCCAGATGGTCTTTTTCCAGCCTGCCATGCTCCTGCAAGCGGAAGATTCCGTCTCTTACTGCCTGCATATCCACCGTCAGAAGCTGGGCCGTAGCGCCCACCAACTTCTCTAAGGGCAGAAAACTGTGCCCAGCGTTTAAATTATAGCGCAATTCAAAAAGGATGCCCGCCTCTATCCTGCGGGGGTCCTCACCGTCCACACCCAGTTCAATGGCAAACCGGTCCACCGCGCCGAAAGGCGCTTCCAGCTCCTCGTCCATTAGTAGATACGGGTCTTCATAAAGAAGATCCATGACGCTTTCTCCGTACAGCTTATAGACCCGCACTGCCAGCTCCGCAGGCAGATGGTGCAGGGCAAAAAACTCCATCAAATGGCGCATACCGACCTGCAGCCGGAAAGCCTCTCTGATTGCCAAAGCCTTGGTCTCGGAAATGCCGCTGATCTGGGAAAGCCGTTCTGGTTCCCGTTCCATCACCAACAGGGTCTGTTCCCCGAAATGCTCCACAATCCGGGCAGCGGTTTTTGGGCCGATTCCCTTGATGGCCCGGCTAGACAGATATGTAAGGATCTCCGTGGCAGTCTGGGGCATAAGACGCTCCAGAAACTCCGCTTCAAACTGTTTTCCATAGCTGGAATGGCTGCTCCACTTTCCAGTGACCATCAGCCGCTCTCCCACAGCGGGCAGGGGAATGGTACCAACTACAGTTACGGTCTGCCGGCCCGGCAGCATAAGGCGTAAAACGGCATAGCCATTGTCATAATTTTGGAAAACAACAGCGCTGATAGTACCTTGCAGAATCTCCAATTCTGTTTCAAACAATGTCATCTCTCCTCCGGACAGGCAGAATAGTATCTTATAAATAGTTTACAATATTTTCAGAGGATTGAAAAGTCTTTTCTCTAAAAAATAGAAAAGGGCAATATATGGGAAAATGTATTGAAACATGGAAATCTTTGGTGTATAATACCAAAAGTTAAGAAACAGCAAAGATAAATGATTTTGGTAAGCACACGGCGGTGACGGAATGAAAAATATCAATCTGTTGGTATGGGTGACCCAGCTGGGTCTTTCCGTGGCGGTTCCTTTGGCAGGTTTTATACTGCTGGCGGTCTGGGCGCGGAACAGATGGGAGCTGGGACAGTGGGTCATCCTTGTAGGTGTGGCGCTGGGTGTTGTTTCAGCCGTGGATGGACTTCGTCAGTCTCTGAAAATATTGTCCAATATGAGCAAGGATAAAAACAAGGAGGAACCCCCGGTGTCCTTCAATGACCACGAATGATGCAGGAGGAATTGCATGGACGCTCGTAAATATGTGCTTCGCCAGACGGGGATTGTCGCCCTGGGTGAAGCAGTAGGTGTTGCAGCCATGGTGGGGATATTTGCCTTACTGGGAAAGTTTGATGTTTCCGTGTTACTGGGCGGGATAATCGGCGCTTTGGTGGCTGTCGGCAATTTCTTCTTTATGGCTCTGGGTGTGAATGTGGCTGCGGATAAGGCTGCCGGGCAGGACGCTAAAGGCGGTCAGGCTACTGTCCGGATGTCCTATACTTTGCGGCTTGTGATTATGTTTGTTGTGCTGTTCGCGTTTGCCAAAAGCGGGCTGTGCAATGTGTTGGCTCTTGTGATCCCCTTGTTATTTGTAAGGTTGACGTTAACTGTGGCAGAATTTTTTGACAGAAAGCCAGGTGAGTAAATTAAATGAGTATTAGTGTAACCGGTGCGTTCGTGTATTTTACCATCCCAATTTTTGGCGGGATTCCCATTACCCAGACAACAGTGTCCTCTCTGGTGGTAACGGTCATTCTGTGCTGGCTGTGTATTTGGCTTGGAAAGAACCTGAAAAAACGTCCGGATGGAAAACAGGTTTTGGTGGAAAAGGGCGTTATGATGTTAAGGAATATGGTTACCTCCACTATGGGTGAACACAATGCCCACTGGACACCCTTTATCGGCACCATATTCCTGTGCTCGCTGTTTGGATCTTATATCGGCCTGACCGGTTTCCTTCGCTCCGCCACCGCGGATTTGAGCTGTGTGGCGGTTTGGGCGGTGATGGTCAGTGTAATTATTTGGTATAACAACATCAAAAACAATGGCTTTGTGGGCTGGCTCAAGGGCTTTACCCAGCCTATCGTGGTAATGACCCCCATGAACATTGTTTCAGAAATTGCTCAGCCTGTGTCTATGGCATTCCGTCATTTTGGTAATGTGGCAGGCGGCGGTGTTATCACAACACTGATTTACGCGGCCCTGAGTGTGCTGTCTGCCGCGGTGCTGAACCTGATTACCGCCAGCGGCTGGATTCTTTCTGCTGTATTGCTGGCAGCCGGTGTGGCACTGTTTCTTTTGTGGAAAAGGAATGGGAAAAAGGCGGCGCTGGTGTTTTCTATCATCTCCGCTGTGCTGGGACTATTTGGCCTTCTGGAGGTTTCCGGTGTGCTGACCGGCGTACCAATCCTTTCTTTGGGCATCCCTGCGGTGCTCTCGTGTTACTTTGATCTGTTCTCCGGTTTTGTGCAGGCGTATGTATTCAGCCTGCTCACAATGGTCTATATTGCCGGGTCTCTGCCCGAACCTGACCAATCCGGAGCGGAATAAAATTGTCAATTAAAACATCATATATCATTTTTAGGAGGAACAAGTTATGGAATTAGCATCTGCAATCGCAATCGCCGGTAAGGCAATCGGCGCAGGCCTGTGTATGGGCATCGGCGCTATCGGCCCTGGTATCGGTGAAGGTAACGCTGTTGGCAAGGCTTTGGAGGGCATGGCTCGTCAGCCTGAAACCTCCGGCACACTGCGCTCTACTATGATCATGGGCTGTGCCATTGCGGAAACCACCGGTATCTACTCTCTGATCATCGCACTGCTGATCATGTTCCTGCTGTAAGCGGAAAAACCTATTTTGAAGAAAGGAGTCTGCAGAAGTGGGATATTTTGAAGAATTTATCGGCGTAAACTTCTGGACAGCTCTGTTTGTTCTTTTGAACACTTTGGTTATCTACTTTGTGGCAAGGAAATTCCTGTTTAATCCTGTCATGAAGCTCATCCGGGAACGCCAGCAGGAAATTGACGACATGTACACCAAGGCGGATCAGGCCAAGGAGCAGGCAGCTCTTCTCCGCGGTGAATATGAGGACAAGCTGACCCAGGCACAGGCCACCTCTGAGCGGATTGTAAAAGAAGCAGTGGCCCGCGGGCAAAACCGGGAAGAGGAGATTCTGCGCCGGGCAAACGCGGAGGCCAATGCCATCCGGGAGAAAGCCAGCGCGGATATTGCGCAGGAGAAGAAAAAGGCCCTCAATGAAGCCAAGGATGAGATCTCTATACTGGCAGTGGCCATTGCCGGAAAGGTGGTAGGCCGTGCTCTGGATCAGGACGATCAGGATAAGCTGGTGGATCAGTTCATTGAACAATTGGGTGACGGCGTATGACGGAGATTGCAAAGGCATACGCCCAGGGGCTTTATGCCCTTGCTAAGGAAGAAAACCTGACCGGAGCTATTTTGGAAGAACTGACAGTTCTGGAGCAGGCATTTGCTCAGGAGTCCGGTTTTTTGCGGCTTTTGGCGGCACCGGATATTGCCAAGCAGGAGCGCTGCGGTATCATTGACAGCAGCTTCCGGGGCAAGGTGCAGCCTTATGTGCTGAATTTTCTAAAGATTTTAACGGAAAAAGGCTACATCCGCCATTTTCCGGGGTGTGTCCTGGCATACCGTGACCAGTACAATCAGGATAACGGCATTGTCTGTGTCCGTGTCATTTCTGCCCAGCCCTTGTCTGCAAGCCAGACAGAAAAGCTGACGGAGAAGCTGACGCAGGTGACGGGGAAAACAATTTCCCTTGACAAATCGGTGGACCCTGAGGTTCTGGGCGGTATCCGTCTGGACTATGACGGCAAGCGGGTGGACGGCACGGTGCGCAACCGGCTGGATTCCATCAGCAAGCTGCTGAAAAATACCATGCTTTGACAGAAAGTGGGTAGAATATGGAATTAAGACCCGAAGAAATTACGAAAATTATCCGTAGTCAGATCAAGAACTACGAGAATAAACTGCAAACAAGCGAAACAGGTATTGTCATTCTGGTGGGTGACGGTATTGCTAAGGTTTCCGGCCTGGATAACTGCATGGCCGGTGAGTTGGTGGAGTTCCCCAACGGAGCCTACGGCATGGCGCAGAACCTGGAGGAGGAGACGGTTTCCGTTGTTGTTCTGGGTAATGACGGCGGTATTAAGGAAGGCGACATCGTTAAGCGCACCGGCAAGGTGGTGTCCGTGCCTGTGGGTAAGGGTATGATCGGCCGTGTTGTCAACGCGCTGGGTGAGCCGATTGACGGCAAGGGTGCTATCGACGTGGAGGCCTACCGGCCTATCGAAAGCCCCGCCCCCGGTATCGTCCAGAGAAAGCACGTCAGCGTGCCTCTGCAGACCGGTATCAAGGCCATTGATGCCATGATTCCCATTGGCCGGGGTCAGCGTGAGCTGATTATCGGTGACCGCCAGACCGGCAAGACCACTATCGCCACCGATACCATCCTGAACCAGAAGGGCAAGGATGTAATCTGCATTTACGTTGCCATTGGCCAGAAACGCTCTACTGTGGCTCAGATTGTGAATAATCTGACTCTGGGCGGCGCAATGGACTATACGGTTGTGGTTTCCGCTACCGCTTCGGAACTGGCGCCCATGCAGTATATCGCACCCTATACCGGCTGCTCCATCGGCGAGCACTTTATGTATCAGGGAAAAGACGTCCTGGTAATCTATGATGATCTGAGTAAGCACGCGGTGGCCTACCGTGCCATCTCCTTGCTGATCCGCCGTCCTCCCGGACGTGAGGCCTATCCCGGTGACGTTTTTTACCTCCACTCCCGTCTGCTGGAGCGCGCGGCCCAGCTCAGCCCGGAGCTTGGGGGCGGCAGCCTGACGGCTCTGCCTATTATCGAGACCCAGGCCGGTGACGTTTCGGCATACATTCCCACCAACGTGATATCTATCACAGACGGCCAGATTTTCCTGGAGACGGAGCTGTTTAACGCAGGCGTTATGCCGGCTGTAAACCCCGGTATCTCGGTATCCCGTGTTGGCGGTGATGCTCAGATCAAGGCGATGAAAAAGGTGGCGGGCAGCCTGAAGCTTTTGTACTCCCAGTACCGTGAGCTGCAGAGCTTTGCCCAGTTCGGCTCTGATTTGGACGCGGATACCAAGGCACGTCTTGCCTTGGGTGAAAGAATTGTGGCTGTGCTGAAGCAGAAAAACAATGCCCCTGTAGAGGTTGCCCATCAGGTTTGTATCCTCTATGCGGTCACCAAGGGGTATCTGGAGAACGTACCGGTTCAGGATATTTCTGAGTTTGAACTGCAGCTGCGGGAACTGATGGATAACCGCTACCATGAGACTTTGGAACTGATCCGCTCCACCGGAAAACTGGAGCAGGAGGCAGAGGAGGGCATAAAAGCAGCCCTTACCGAACTGCTGGAACAGTATAAGGCCGCGGTGTAAGGAGGGAATACCAATATGGCAGGTGTTTCCACCAAGGAGATCAAAGGCCGAATCCGCAGTATGGAGTCCACCAAGCAAATCACCAAGGCTATGGAAATGGTGGCTGCGTCCAAGCTGCGCCGTGCCCAGGCACAGGTTCTTTCCTCCCGTCCGTATTTTGAAATTCTCTATGAGACCATCCATGATATTGTTGCCGCCGACCGGGAATTATCTTCAGAATACCTGCAGGAGCGTCCGGTAAACAAGTCGGTGTATATCGTGATTGCCGGTGACCGGGGCCTTGCGGGCGGCTATAACAGCAGCGTTCTGAAACTGGCGCTGTCCCATATGGAGGGGAAGAATGCCGCTGTGCTGCCTGTTGGCAAAAAGGCGGTGGAATTCTTCAAGACCCGGAATGTGCAGATTCTTACAGACAGTTATGCCGAGGCGGAGGAATTGGGCATCAGTGATTGCTTTACCATCGCCAAGGATCTGTGCAAGCGTTTTATGGCAAGGGAATTTGATGAAATTCACCTTGTGTATACCAATTTTGTTTCTGTCCTGTCCCAAACACCCGGGGTGCTGAAGCTTCTGCCCTTGGTACACCAGAAAACATCCGGGGCCAAGCCCGGCAGCGATATGGTGTACGAACCAGACAGTCAAAGTGTATTTCAGGCAATTATCCCGGAATACCTGGGTGGTGTGCTGTATGGGGCGCTTTGCGAGAGCCGGTGCTCGGAGCAGGCTGCCCGGCGCACAGCGATGGACTCAGCCACACAAAACGCCGAAGAAATGATCGGGGAGTTGAGCCTGCAGTTTAATCGGGCCCGTCAGGCCGCCATTACGCAGGAAATTACCGAGATCGTTGCCGGCTCATAAAAAACTGTCATTTCCGGCGGGCTTGCCGGAGCACGGCTTGTTTTGTCGACTGCCTGTGCGCCCTAAAAATGACAACAAGAAGGAGTGAAACCAATGGCCATAAATACAGGAACTGTGATTCAGGTAATGGGTCCTGTTCTGGATATTCGGTTTCCGGAGGGAAATCTTCCGGAACTGCTCACCGCTATCGAAGTGGCAAACGGAGATGGCACAATTATTGCGGAGGTAGCTCAGCACATTGGCGATAATGTGGTGCGCTGCATCGCTATGAGTTCTACGGACGGCCTGCAGCGTGGTACAGAAGCTGTAGATACAGGCGCGCCTATCAGTGTGCCTGTGGGCGATGGGTGCCTTGGCCGTGTGTTTAACCTGCTGGGTCAGCCCGTCGACAACGGCGATCCTGTGCAGACCCAGGAGCGTTGGCCCATCCACCGCAGCGCCCCCTCCTATGAGGAGCAGCAGCCGGCAACGGAAATTCTGGAAACAGGCATTAAGGTTATTGACCTGATCTGCCCCTACGCAAAGGGCGGCAAGATCGGCCTGTTTGGCGGCGCGGGCGTTGGTAAGACCGTGCTGATTCAGGAGCTTATCTACAATATCGCCACAGCCCACAATGGCTACTCTGTGTTCACCGGTGTAGGTGAGCGTACCCGTGAGGGCAATGACCTGTGGTGTGAGATGACCGAGTCCGGCGTTATCTCCAAGACCGCCATGGTGTTCGGCCAGATGAATGAGCCTCCCGGAGCACGTATGCGTGTGGGCCTGTCCGGTCTTACCATGGCAGAATATTTCCGAGATGTAAAGCACCAGGACGTGCTGCTGTTTATTGATAATATTTTCCGCTTTACCCAGGCCGGTTCTGAGGTGTCGGCACTGCTGGGTCGTATGCCCTCTGCGGTTGGCTACCAGCCCACTCTAGCCACGGAAATGGGCGCTCTGCAGGAACGCATTACCTCCACGAAGAACGGTTCTATCACCTCTGTGCAGGCCGTCTATGTGCCTGCGGACGATTTGACTGACCCCGCGCCTGCCACCACCTTTGCCCATCTGGACGCTACCACCGTTTTGGATCGTGGCATCGCTTCTCTGGGTATCTACCCCGCTGTGGACCCGCTGGATTCTACCTCACGAATCCTGTCTCCTGAGGTGGTTGGTCAGGAGCATTATGAAACCGCCCGCGCGGTGCAGAGTATCCTTCAGCGTTATAAGGAATTGCAGGACATCATCGCCATCATGGGCATGGAAGAACTGAGCGAGGAAGATAAGCTCACGGTCAACCGGGCCCGTAAGGTGCAGCGTTTCCTGTCCCAGCCCTTCCATGTGGCGGAGCAGTTTACCGGTTATCAGGGTAAGTATGTGCCTTTGAAGGAGACCATTCGTTCCTTTAAAGAAATCATCGAAGGTAAGCACGATGATATCCCCGAATCCTACTTCCTGTTCGCGGGCTCCATCGATGAAGTGGTGGAAAAGTGGGGCGGTGACAGCAAGTGAACCCATTTGCTTTAAAAATCGTTACCCCTGATGGCCTGAAGTACGACGCGCAGGCAGAGGAACTGATTGTGCGCACCACTACCGGCGATTTGGGCATTCTGGCAGGTCATGTCAATTGCGTGGCGGCATTAGGAATGGGACAGGCTATGGTTCTGGCCGGCGGTGTGAAACGCTACGCTGCCTGCATTGGCGGCATGGTCAGCGTGGTTGGTGGCAATGTAACACTGGTGCCCACCACCTTTGAGTGGGCGGAGGAAATCGATCTTCCCCGGGCGGAGCGTTCCGGTGAACGTGCCCGGCAGGTCCTTAGCGACAAGCTTTCCGACAGTGCCCAGATTGCCATGGCCCAGGCCCGGCTGAAGCGGGCTTTGGTACGCAGCAGCGTGGCAAGTAAAAAATAATAAAAAAAGCAAACTTCTCCGGCGCTGGAGGAGTTTGCTTTTTTAATCAATTCTTAAATTTGAAGCAAGGAAAGTTTAAAACACAAATAATCGGTTTACTGTTAGAATATGGATATTCTATCTGATTGGAGAACCGGTATGAAAACTGTTATTAAGAGCAAATTGGTGGTCCTGATCCTTGCTAATGTGGTGCTGTTGGGAACGCTGCTGTTTGCCGCTTATAAATACAATATTCTGCGCCCTGCAGACAGGCCTATTGGTATGACAGACCCAAGAATCACAGCGTTTTCCCAGGAACACGGCTTATCAGAGAAACAGTGGCCGGATTATCTGGTGAATCTGATGAGGGCAAATCCGGAGACAGAGGCCTTTGTCCTGAATTATCCCTTAAGGAAGGATGATAACACACCGTACACACTGGATGAATTGAAGTACACCGACGAGGTGCCTCTGCTAATGCAGTGGGATCAGCGGTGGGGCTATAACCTCTATGCCGGGGAACTGATGGGTATCTCAGGCTGTGGCCCAACCTGTCTTTCTATGGTGTATATTTATCTGACAGGGGATACCTCTTTTGACCCTGGGGCAGCAGCCCGGTTCAGTGCGGAGAAGGGGTTTAGTGAGTACCGTTCCGGAAGCGCCTGGACACTGATCTCCCAGGGTGGCCCAATGCTGGGTCTGGATGTGACAGAGATTCCCCTGGATAGGGATAGAATTTTCCGTAATCTTGAGGCGGGTAATCCCATTATCTGTGTCATGGGGGAGGGGGATTTTACCAAGACAGGGCATTTTATTGTATTAACGGGCTGTGATGGGGAAATGATAAAGGTCAATGATCCCAATAGCGGCGCCCGTTCGGAAAAACTCTGGGAATATGAAAAAATGGAAAGCCAGTTTCGTAATCTTTGGGTGTGCAGACTGGCTTGAGTGAAAGACGCATCCCGGCAGTACCGGGATGCGTCTTTTGATCAGGGAATATAACGGACTCTGCGCAGTTTTTCCATATCAGGGGGATCGGGCTGATCCTGCCGGAACAGGCCATACAGCGCTCCACAGCGGTCCTCAAGGGCTTGGTAAGGCAGACCGGTCTGTTCGCCTGCGTTGCGGAAGTCACCGGTGGCTCTTGCTTTTTTTAGGATATCCCTGCCCTTGTCGTTAAACGCTAGGATTCTCACATAGGGTGCGGGGGTCTGGATCATATCCTGGGTAATACCCAGAAAAGCGCACATCACCATCCGGTCCAACCGGGTGCGGGTATAGCGCTTGGATTTGGTGGCGGTGAGAATATCCTCTAGGGAGGCATTCTGCCGGCAGCTGTGCATCAATTTTCTCCACAATCCCTCGCTGCCGTAGGGGAGTTGCTCAAATTCAGCGTCAGACATGGCGCGCAGCTTTCCCAGCACTGCCCGCTGTCCGAATCGCAGGTCGTGCAGGGGAGCGCCTTCAAAGCATTGCCGTGCCTGTTGGGGCACATAGTCCAGCCAGACGCCACTTTCCAGCATCAGCGTCCGGACAGAGGTGGCGGAGGGATTTTTCCCATCGGCTTGAATCTCATGGTACTGTCCCTGGCGCAAAATGGGCATAGGCTCCATGGAAACGCCCTGCTTTATGATGGCTTTGCAGTATTCCGTAGCCAGAATATCGTTGGGTTGGGAGAGGGTATCCGCTTGCATGCCCAATTGTTCCAGCGCTGCCTGCCGGGCAGCGGGGAAAGAAAGACCTTTGTCCAGCTGCGCGGACAGGGCCTCCGGAAACTCCGGGGACAGCAGAAGTCTTGCGGAAGTAAGCAGCGCCTCTTTGCTGGCGGTTTCCGCTCCAAAGCAGAGCCGGTCACTAAAGCCGGACAGAATCCGTACGCCCTCCTGAGCGAAGCCCTCCGCAGAGGAAAGGGAAGCGGTAACAGGAAGCTCCAGCACCAGATCCCCGCCGCAGCGCACAGCCGCCTCTGCCCGCAGGGATTTGTCCACGATGGCAGGCTTGCCCCGCTGGACGAAATTGCCGCTCATCAGACACACGATAGTGCCATCAGGATCGTCACGGCGGATAAGGTCCAGCTGCTTTTTGTGCCCTAAGTGCAGGGGATTGTACTCGCAGATAATACCTGTGACAGCCAAAATATCCCTCCTTTGTAAAAAAACTTTCTCTTGGGACTTGAGAAATTGGGAAATATATTATAGAATAGACCCAGCTATGGTTATATTACCACATTATGCCAGAAAAGAAAAACATTTTATTTTTTAGGAGGACGATTCCAATGAATGTTCTGATTATCAATGCTGGTTCTTCCAGCCTGAAGTATCAGCTGATGAACCCCGAGACCGGTGACGTTTCTGCCAAGGGCCTGTGCGAGCGTATCTATATCGATGGCCGCCAGAACCACAAGGTCGGTGACAAGAAGGTGGTTAAGGATATCCCCATGCCCACTCACTCCGAGGCGATTGCGGCTGTGCTGGACATCCTGGTTGACCCTGTGGACGGTGTTATTAAGTCCGTCGATGAAATTGATGCTGTGGGCCACCGTGTTCTGCATGGCGGCATGGAGTTCTCTGACTCCTGCATCATCAATGACGAAGTCATCGCCGCTATCAAGAAGTGCATTCCTCTGGGACCTCTGCATAACCCCGCTAACCTGATGGGTATCGAGGCTTGCCAGGCTGTTATGCCCAAGACTCCTCAGGTCGCTGTGTTCGACACCGCTTTCCACATGACCATGCCTCCCAAGGCTTACCGCTACGCCATCCCCACTGAGTACTACGAGAACGACGATATCCGCC
>JAZSRI010000164.1:0-13141 GCA_045538415.1 Faecousia sp.
GGAGATCGCGCCGCCGATTTTATTGATAAGGGGCTGGATAGAGAAGGTCACAGACTCGTTGCGTTTTCCCAGCTTCCACTGGCCGTATTCCACCGTATCAGCAAGGAACATAAGCATCAGTGTCTGGATAAATGCCTGACCCACAAACACCAATACCGCGCCCAAGGCAATCAGAATGATGGAAATCTCCGCGAAGAAGAACACGCAATAGCCTGCTATCACTAACGCCGTGGAGAGGGTATAGAGCTGTCTGCGGCTGAGCTTTCTGGAAACCGCCGGGTAAACCGCCAGCGAGGATAGCTGCGCCACACCGCAAACGCCTACCAGCACCACATACATACCCTCGTCACCAAACAGGTACTTCATGTAATAGACAGCGAAGCCCACAGTGGTGCAATAGCCCACCATAAACAGTGCCATGGCAAGGGTGGTCCACATCAGCTGGTCATTGCCTGCCAGCGCACGCCACATTTGTTTCAAGGTGGTGGACTCCTGTTTGTCCATAGCTACCCGGCGCTCCTTCACACCAAGCAGGGGGAACAGTAAGCCCGCAACGTACACAACCGCAATTACCACGGCGCACCAGAACCACACCTTGGGGGTATCCCCCAGAGAGGAGGTCACAGGCTGCCATGCTACCATCACAATATACATGCCCACATTGGCGCAAATCCGGGCAAAAGCGCCGGTTTTTTCCCTCTGCCGCTGGTCAGCGGACATGGCAGGCAGCAGTGTCCAGTAGGCAATGTCGTTAATGCCGTAGGTCACGTCCCAGAAGAAATAGGCAAGGGCAAATACAATCACAAAGCCCCAGCCGGTGCCGATATTGGCAAACAGCAGCAGAAAAAAGACAGCGCTGAGCACACCACCCACCAGAATGGAGGGCTTGAACTTCCCCCAAGGGGAGCGGATATTGTCAATGACCAGACCTGTGATGGGGTCATTCACTGCGTCAAAGATGCGCATGACCGACAGCACCATGCTGGCAGCGGCAAACACCCACACCGGCAGACTTAAAACGTCCGACAGAAAATACAGCAGGGTATTTGCCTCAAAAGAGTAAAACATATCCCGGCCCACCGTACCAAGACCAAAATTTATGCGGTTTTTCCTTTCCAGATTCATGATTCCTTCTCCTGTTCCGCAACGAACAGTTCCGAACCAAAGTCCGTTAGTGTCCGCTGATTTTTGTCATAGCCTGTGCCCCGGAATACCGGCAGCAGCATCACGCCGCTCATCAGGGCAGCCCCTGTCAGAGTCATATCCTGCCCTCCGTCGGGCATGGTATAGTATCTGTCGGCAGTGCGCAGCACTACCCCGTTGGGATTGATGTTCACAGGTGCCACGTGCTTCAAGAGATTGCCGAACTGGCCAATCCGCAGGCTCTGGCTGCGGGAGGCAAAGTGGTACCGTGCCTGCCTGTCCAGATTCTTCATCCGCAGCTGCTCATAGCCCGGAGCGGCGGATACCTGTTTGCGGAATACGCCGGCAATAGCCACCCCGTCCATACTCACCTGCCAGCCATTCCTAAGCCGGCTGAAAGTTCCGAACTGAAATACCTTTCGGTATTTTTTGTAAAGGACGATTTGCTCCTTAATCTCCTTTTCCTCAGTGGGAAGCAGGTGATTCAGATCCAACTCATACCCCAGACACCCGAAGAAGGACACATTGCCACGGGTCACCAAGGGGGTATTGCGCAGGGTCTGGCTGTGGGGCGCGGCACTTACATGGGCGCCTATTGTAGACTGAGGGTACAGATAGGACAGATTCTCCTGAATGGTCATCCGCTCCACAGGGTCGGTATCATCAGAGGCCCAAATCTGAGGGCCGTAGCAGAGCATGCCCAAATCAAACCGGTTCCCTCCGGAGGAACAGCTTTCCAGCAGAATGTGAGGCCTGGATGTAAAAATCCTGTCCAGCACCCGGTAAAGCCCCAAAATGTAATCATGGGCCTTTGCGCCCAAGGCAACGGAATGGCGGTTCATATCCCATTTTACATAGGTGATATTTCCGCCGTCCAGAATCTTCGTGACATTGTCTACAATATAATCCTGCACTTCCGGCAAGGTCAAATCCAGATGGAGCTGATGGCGGCTCAGCAGCGGCTCAAACCCGTCCCGCAGCACCCAATCCGGATGGGCGCGGTAGAGGTTGGAATCCGGGTTTACCGACTCCGGCTCAAGCCACAGTCCAAATTCCATGCCCATGGCATTGATTCTCTGGGCAAGCCCCTCCAGCCCTCTGGGCAGCTTCTTCTTGTTTACATCGTAGTCACCAAGGCCGGAGGTGTCGCTGTTGCGGCTGCCAAACCATCCGTCATCCAGAACAAACAGTTCACAGCCCAGCTCTTTGGCGCTTTTGGCAAGGTTCAAAAGCCGGCGCTGGTCGAAATCGAACATGCAGCCCTCCCAGCTGTTATACACAATGGGACGGGGCTTGTTCTGCCACGCTTTGGGAACAATGCTTGCCAGCACGAACCGGTGCATATTTCTGCTCATGCCCCCAAAGCCCCGGCTGCTGTAACACAGCACCGCTTCCGGGGTCTCAAAAATCTCACCGGGCTGAAGGAGTTTTTCAAAATTGTCCGGAGAAATACCCTGCATAACACGGGTTAGACCCTGGAAAGAGCGTTGGGCAGAGGCGTAATGGTTTCCGGTGTAGATCAGATTACAGCCATACACCCGGCCGCTGCCCTCGGTCGCACCCGGCTCGCTAAGGAGAAAGCCCGGATTATGCCGGTTGGAAGAAAAGCCTGTCACACTTTCGTTCACCACCCGGCTGTCCTGCACATCTGCAGTGTGCTTACGCATTTCCCCAATCCAGCCGCCGTCAAAGGTGGTCATTTGGTAATTGCCGGGAATATCCATCATAGCGCTCATGCACTTATGTACCGCCACGGGCTGGGTGCCGGTGTTTTCCAGAACCGTTCTGCGGGTAAGCACATCCCCAAACAGGGAAAAATACAGCTTCAGCTTCAAACCATCCTGGGTCATGGTGATCTCCAGTGTCTGACACTCCCCTTTCGCTTGAGGCAAAGGCCCGGCCATAGGCACGATCCCGTCTACAATTCTGTGGCTTTCATAGCGGAAATCTGTGGCCACCCCCAAATCCAGAGGACTTTCCCGGTAGTCACCCCGGCCGCTGCCGCTCCACGCAAGGGGCAGCACATCCGGGCAGCTGGCCGTATCCCCTTCTTTCAGCAAAACAGAGGAACCCCAGCCTAAGCCGGGCCGGCAGCAAAAGCCCTGCCAATCGGACAGCTCCACCCGGTCTCCAAAGTGCAGCAATTCCACCAGACCATATTCATCTGCCCGCAGCAGGCAGGAAACCTGTTCCCCCTGTAGGGCAAAAATACCGTTTTCATAACAGATCACCGTACATCATACTCCAATCCCGCCACGTAAGTGTCATACAGTTCCCGGTTTACGCCCTGCCGCTCAATGATTCGGCTGTAAACCCGCCCGGCGGTCTTAACTGTCCGCTTCCGGCTCTCAGGGTCTACCGATACCAGACCGAACTTTGCGGAATTGCCCTCGATCCACTCAAAATTATCGCAGAAGCACCAGTGATAATACCGGTCAAAGGGCAAATCCGATTCACTCAATGTCCTCAGGTGCTCATAGATGTACCGGCAGCGGAACCGGTCATCCAAATCGCAGGTTCCGTTCTCTGTCACCCAGATAGGCCGGGGCAGTACTTTTTGCAGCATTTGGGCGCACTCCACAATACCCTCCGGGTATATCTCCCAGCCTAAGTCGTTTCTGGGGCTGTTTTCCCGGACACCGTCAGCAAGCCCCGAAATAGCCGAGCGGGTATAATAATTGACACCGTTAAAGTCCGTGTATTCTCCCCGGGGCACATTCCAATGGTCGCGCAGCGGAAATCGGAACTCACCCAGTGCCAAAGCCTGCAGCATTGCTCCCTGAAACACACAGTCCACCAGCTTACTCATAGCCCTGTGGACAGGATTTTGGCTTTTTTTCGGCACAAACACCCGCAAATGGTTGGCTGCGCCCACCATGGTATCCTCATAGCCCATAGCCCGCCGCTTTTCATGGATACGGTTGTAAGCCATAATGTGGCAGTAGGCTAGGTTTTCCAGAACACGGAATGTTTCCAGATAATTCTTTCTTCCCGGAGGCCAAAGGCCGAAGCAGTAGGAATTGGTGGCATAGACATTTGGCTCATTGATGGTAATATACTCACTGACAAGATCTCCGAAGCTGTCCACCACCAGATCCACAAATTCCAGAAAGTCCTGCAGATTCTCACGCTTTGCAAAAGCGCCCTTTTCCTCAAACCACATGGGGTTGGAAAAATGGTGGATGGTCAAAAGCGGCTTAATACCCTGCTGCCGCAGCAGCTCCAGTTCCTCCCGGTAACGCTCCACTGCCTCCCGATTCACACTGCCGGGACTTGGAACCAGCCGTACCCACTCCACACTGAAGCGGTACACCTGCAGACCCATTTCTCCCATCAGTCTGGTATCTTCCTCCCAGGCTGTCCAGTGATCGTTGGCAGTTGCCGGGTCAGTTCCGTCCAGAATTCTGCCCTTTGCGTACCAGTCATTCCAGTTGGAGCCTACATCGCCGCCCTCTATCTGGGTGGATGCGGTGGCAACGCCCATCAGCATCCCTTTCGGCAGAGAAAATTCCATACTTTCGCCCCCTTTTTTCTATTGTATCTGGGATTTTTCCCAGTGTCAACGACATTTTAGGTGACAAGAGACCGCCCCGGTGCTACAATAAAGAAAAATGGGAAAAGGAGTATTTTGTATGAAGCAGACCAAATGGTTTAAAGACCGGGTCTTTTACCAAATCTGGCCCCGCAGCTTTAAAGACGGCAACGGCGACGGTATGGGTGACTTGTGGGGTGTGTGTGAAAAGTTGGATTACATTAAGTCTTTGGGCTGTGACGGTATCTGGTTCTCCCCTCTGTATCCCTCCCCCGGCGCTGACTGCGGCTATGACATCGCCGATTACATGGACATCGCCCCGGAATTTGGCGGGATGGAGGCTTTCCGGGAGATGCTGACCCAGGCCCATGCCCGGGACATTAAGGTCATCATGGATCTTGTGGTGAATCACACCGGCGACGAACAGGAGTGGTTCCAAAAAAGCCGCCGCAGAATTGAACCCTACACTGATTACTACATCTGGCGGCCCGGCAAACCGGGGGGAAAGCTGCCCAACAACTGGGATTCCAATTTCGAAGGCAAAGCTTGGACCTATGACGAGATTCGCGGCGAATACTACCTGCACCTGTTTGCGGTAAAGCAGCCGGATCTGAATATGGATAATCCCCTTGTGCGGGAAGAAGTGAAAAAAATCCTGCGCTTCTGGCTGGACATGGGCGTGGACGGTTTCCGGGAGGACGTCATCACCTACATATCCAAGAAAGAGGGGCTTCCCAATGACTACCTCTTCCCCATCTACAAAGGCATGCCCAACTATAACCACGGCCCTCACATCCACGAATACCTGATGGAGTTCAAAAGGGATGTGTTGGACCACTATGACTGTGTTACCCTAGCGGAAGCGCCCTTGGTTTCTCCTAAAATGGCGCTGAGCTATATCCGGGATGACCCCACCGGTCAGATTGACATGATGATTCAGTTCCAGTGCCAGTGCGCCGACTGTCTGTTCACTGACTATCTGCCCACCAAGTTCCATCTGCGGAAAATGAAGCGGGCGTTTTCCTCCTGGCAGTACAAGCTCCGGGACAAGGCGTGGAATATGCTCTATATAGAAAACCACGACCATCCCCGGATCATTTCCCGCTACGGCAGCGAGCAATATTGGGAAGAAAGCGGTAAGACTCTGGCTGCCAGCTATCTGTTCCAGCAGAGTACGCCCTTTATCTACCAGGGGCAGGAGATCGGCATGACCAACTGGCGTCCGGAAGACCCGGACATGTATGAAGACGTGCAGACCCGCTGGCAGTACGCCAACACCGCCCTAAAGAAAACGCCCCGGCAGCGGCTGCAGCGTATGTGGCGTTCCTCCAGAGACAGTGCCAGAACCCCTGTGCAATGGGACAGCTCGCCCAATGCCGGCTTCACTACCGGGACTCCTTGGTTTTATGTAAACCAAAACTATACGCAAATCAATGCAGCCGCCCAGCAGGACGACCCCCACTCCCTGCTGAATTTCTACCGCAAGGCCATCCGGCTGCGGAAGGAGCTGCCCGTTGTAAAAGAGGGTGTGTACAAAGAGCACTTCCCCCTCAGCGGAAAGCTGTATGTGTACAGCCGGCAGATGTCCGGACAGAAGCTGTTGGTGATTTGCTCCTTTACGGACAAGTCCTGCCGGCTGCAGGTTCCAAAATCCTTTGACCTGAACACAGCAGAGCTCATCCTGTGCAACTATGAAAACGCCTCAGGCGACATGCTCAGCCCCTACGAATGCAGAGTGTATCTCTGGTAAACAAAAAAGACAGGGGGGCGCTCACTTCCCATAGGGAAACAAAAAGCGATACACCCCATAAGCATGCAAAAAGTGCTTATGGGGTGTATTGCTTGTATGCAGGTTTTTTAGATGTGCAAACGCCACCAAGTATCGAACTTTTTTCTCTTGACCGGTAGGATATGTTACCGCATCGTTTCATTGCTTCGTGGGGAAAT
This sequence comes from Faecousia sp., assembly GCA_045538415.1. Classification (GTDB taxonomy): domain Bacteria; phylum Bacillota; class Clostridia; order Oscillospirales; family Oscillospiraceae; genus Faecousia. The sequence goes on from JAZSRI010000164.1 coordinate 6,623, forward strand.
CCTGTGGCAGCAATTGTTGCAGCTCGGATTTTATCTGGCTCTTGTCTTCTGCATATTTGAGATCAGACAGGCACTTGCAGCTGGTACTTTCAGACATAACAAGTAGTGATTCCGCTTGATAAACAGTTGCAGCCCACCCATGCCGCGATTGCGGCATGAGTGGGCTGCTCTTAATAATTATTCAGCGCCATGGGTTTTTCTCTTATAGGCCGCTAACAGGATGGTAAATCCACCCAGACTAATTGCCATCAGTCCTATACAGAGAAATAAGGGGAAACTGTCTCCGGTTTGAGGGGGCGTGGGGTCGGTAGGTTCCACAGGCAGCTCCTCAACTTTGAATTGCCAATCTATATAACCAATGTGCTCCTGGAAGTCATTGTCCATGGTGATAGGTACATCCAGGGTGATATCCAGCGGGATCTCGCCCCCGGAGTAGATCGTGCCTAGGTATACCCAGTCCGTGAGCTGCGCGGTCTCATTGGCAGGCGCGGCGAACATGATGGAATCCCCGTTTTGCTTTACAGTTAGGTTTATCTGAGACAGGAAATAGTCTGTATCCTGCTGTGCACCCAGAGAGCGCATGTAAAGCTTGATTTTCACCTTGTCCGATGTATCGTTACGGACAAATATCTGCTGTGTAAGGCTGTCTCCAGGCATAACGCTCTTAAAGTCGGAGAACAGATCAGTAGGAGAATACTCGCTGCCGGGCGCAAAGATAAACTTTCCGGCAGAGCCATCATATGTAACCGTTCCGGCTGCGGAAACGCTGAAGGCCATACACAGAAGCACAGCCAGGGTTATGGTAAGAGTCAGTGCTTTTCTCATATGTCAGCCTCCGTTGTTGGTTATTGTCAGAGTACCGTCGTCGCTCTCTACCGTCACCAGTGTATTCGTCCACTCATCCTCCACTACATAATCCGGTGCGGACTGGATCGCGGATGCGACGATCTCTACGGAGAGGTGGTAGTCGTTTGGAATGGCTGCCCCATTCGCTAGTGAACAACTCGCGATCAGTACGCCTGTACAGCAGTTTTCACAGGAGGAATCCGCCTCGTGGCCGCATTCTGTGACAGGAGCCACTTTCTGGTTGTAGTAGTAGAACCCGTCTTTTCCCTCAGCCCAGCCGTCTTCCAGATTAAGGGCAATGCTGTAATCCGTATCCTTCTGGGGTGTGGCAGCATAGACCTCACCGTTACTGTTTTTCCAGGTCACCACAATTGCTGCACGGATGTAGGCACTGGTGTTGCCTGTATTCTGGATTCGAACATTCTGTTTAACATTGTCCGCAAACGACTCCACCACATGGCAGGAAACTCTTGCCGGTGTGAAGGTGTTTTCCACCGGGTCTGTGGCTGTAAAGAGGTACGCCAGTGTGACACCGGCGGACGCTGTGGCGAAAGCAACCACACAGACAAGCAGTACCACGGCCCATTTATTTAATTTACGTTTCATAGTCCACCCGTCCCTTCCTTACGGCTGATGAAAGCGGTTGTCTTCATAGGTATCCCCATCCAGCCATTTGCTTTCATCACGTGTGTTGGTAAAGGTAATATTGTTACCTGTATTCCCCAGTGTGATAGTTGCGGCTGCGGTATCCGTCCCAGAAGCGTCTGTATCGCCATCGGTTATGAATGTCCAATCGGGGGTATCTGCATATCTCCAGGACCAGTCGGTCAGCTCTGTAACTGTGTATTCACCGCCTACCTTCAGACCGTTGATGGTGGCAGAACCGTTTCCATGGACCGTCACTGTTAAATCTACATTTTCCCCGGTTACTTGGAACAAGAATGTCTGCTTTTCATCAACAACATTATATCCTTGCTTTTCGATGGTAAGTGATGTAAACACTTGCTTGTAGGTGTTTGTAAATGTATGAGAAGTGCCGGTAACAGAAGATATACCGTTTACAACATTGGTCGTTTGGCCGTCAACAGCGGTCACATACTTATCATTTTCAGATTCTGTAATCGTATAAGATGTGTTGTTTGGATAACCAAGGATTGTAAAGCTGTGTCCTCCCTTAATGGTGATTGTGCCGCCGTTGGCAATCGTTCCGGCAACAACACCGTCAATTTCGTAAGTATAGGATTCAGAGGTGTTACTTTCATCAAAAGTCACAGTAAAGACAAACTCATCGTCGGGAAGAATGTTGTAGTCATTCTCTCTGTCTACGACCTTGTTTACGGTGATTGCGCCCTTTCGAACTTTGAACTGATTTTCAAACGCAACAACAGGAGAACCGTTTTCAACCATCGTTGCGCGGTAAAAATAACCATCAGCACGATTGCTCACCTCATCACCATTGATCTTGGTGGTGTATTGGGAATTTTCTGTTTCGGTTATAGTATAGGCTGCTCCTGCTGGAAATTTCTCAAACACAGCGGATTGACCGTCTTTAAGCTGGAACGTACCACCATCGGCAACGGTATAAGTATTTCCGTCCAATATGTAGTCAAAGGTAGTTTGACTCGTTCCTGCAACATCAATGGTAAAGGTGAATACCGCATCCGTAGGCGCCGGGTCGTTGGGGTTTGCGGTGGTAACCGTCTTGCTGACAGTCAGCACACCGGGAACGGGAGCTTTAACAATAATATCCGCACTGCTTTCTTTTGTGGGCATACCCATACCGTCAATCGTTACCTTGTTGGTATAGGCGGTATCCTGTGTGATATCCAAGTCGGAGCGTACCTGCGCCTTGATATACAACAAGCGGCTGAATTCCCCGTCACTGGAATAGTCGCCAAACATAATTGGATTGAAAGATTCCCAGTTTCCAATCGCTCCATCTTCACCGTCGATGCTCATTTGAACAGTATTCATATCGAAGACACTGTCGGGAAGGATGTCCTGAACCAGCATCCCTTCCAGCGGAGATGTACCGGTATTATTCAATTCGATCTTATAGATGACCCAGTCGCCGCGCTCTACAGTGATGGAGTTTCCAAAGGTAACATCGGCAGAGGTGCCCGCAGCAACCGACTTGATAATATTGTATTCAAGATAGAGATCGACTTCAATTTCTCCAATATCAAATCCGTTCGATCCCGACTCAAGAGAAATCTTTATCCTTTCGAAAATATCGATATCTTTACAAGTAATATCCCAAATGGCATTAACTTGCTTCTTTGCTACGTTCTTAAAACTAATAACCTCTTCGTTGATGGAGCCATCTTGCAAAATTATGGAAGTGATGGTTCCAGCATGTTTTTTGATATTATTGTTCTCGTTTGGAACCACAATACCATTGACCGTTACACTGGATACTTTATCCAAGCCAATATTGTTTGAAATTTGTCCCAGCAGTACATGTCCTACATCGTTTTCATCGTAATAGATACCGACAATACACCAGTTACCATTCGTTGATACGGGGAATGTCTGGTTTTCTGCATAATTCTTTACAGGATAAAAACTTCCCACATTTTCAATTTTCAAAGTGCTATTTAAAATTAACACATAAGAAAAACGACTCATTTCAAAAATTGCTTTTCCGTTTTCAACTTTATATGGGCCAATCCATTCCGCATCCAAAACACCGTCGGCTTCTTCATGCAAGTGGAAGACAACAAAATCATCGCCATCTGCCAAACCGTACTTAGCGGCATCCAGAGAAACTGTCACGGTAGCTCCATCGCTAGGCTGCCATTCATTATCACCGTCCATCAATTTAATGTCCATAGACGCATAAGGCATAGTCATCTGCTCAGGAAGAAGCGTATTTAGATTATAATCGGAAGTTTCGTCGAAACGACTGGTAAGCTCTTTGAATGTATCAATGGAAACCGGTTTCGTGTCAAGCACAACGCCTTCGGGGATATTTCCCGAGACGGTTACCCCGTTTTCGGTATCTTCCAAAATAACTTCTTTATCTGCGGGCTCAACAATGATCAAGGCATCAATTTCAGTAGTATTAAGGTTATTTTGGTATACCCAGGGGTTCTCTACCAAGATTTCGGGAGCCGTTTGCCCGGGCACTGCTTCCACCTTGTAAAAAATGTAGGTATTGCTTTCATTGCCTACGATACGGTAATCCTTGATTACAAGATCCAGGTCACCAGGGATATCTGCATTCGCAATGTCCTCTACCCAAGTAAAGTTATCAGGATGATCGCAAAGCATCAAACCATACGAAGTTTCAGTATTAAACCTGGCTGTAGCCCCAACATTGGCTGCGTAATCATCAGCACTATACGATTCGATTGCGGAGAAAGCGTTGAGTGGGAGAACAGTAAAGATCAGAACAAAAGAAAGTAGTAGAGACAGAAATCTGTTTATCCATAATTTCTTCATATCATGCTTCCCCCTTACTGTGCGTTAGGCCAACCGGCTGCTTCTAAAACGCCGGGTCCGTTGTTGGCTGCCTGTACAGCCTGCGCATCGACTTCAATGACCGCCTTGCTGTTCTGATACATATTGGTCATAGTCGCGGAAAAAATAACTTTTGTAAACAGTGGTTCTGTTACTTCACTTGGCTGAAGAATGGTGTTATAATAGTAAAAACCATCCTTTTCTGTCCAGAAATCCGTATTTAGATCGTAGGAAATTAGGGAAAAGTCCACTTCACCGCTGACCCCCTCCGCAAGATGGATGGCCTTATGGACGGACACGCGAATCCATGCGTCCTGTCCCCCAATGTTCTTAACCTGGACAATTTTCGACGTTTCTGTGCCGGGCATTACACCATCCACATTCTCAAAGGGAACCAGGCCGTTACCGGTATCTGACCATTCCTGCAGTTCCACTTTGATACTGCCGGATGTTATCACATTGGTTGCGGTCTGTTCATGGGTAAAATACGCGGAAGTGCCGTAGGCCGCCGTTGCCAGGCAGATAACCAGCAGGGCTATCACACACAATTTTTTCTTCATCAGAATCCACCTCTACAAAAATAATTCACTATTGATACTTTTCCAGCAAAGGAGCAAAGTACTGCTCCTCCGCGCACCGTCTTGCATTGATTGCGTCCTCAATTTTTACATACTCACCAAGGTAATGGTCCTTACCCTGACACTTGAGTGCTGCTCTCCATTTTCCGGTGCGCTGATTAAAAAACACACCGCGTACCCCACTGGTATTATTAGCGTTTGGTTCACTACGCGCCAGTTTACTCAATTGCGTTCCTTCAATGAAGCCCGCGTTATCCACCATCGCATTTACTGCGGCTTTTTCCATGCAGGATTTACAGGAACAGTTGATCCCCTGCCGCAATTTTTCCGATAACCGGTAAACGGTTTTGCCACAATCACACCTGCACTCCCACAGGTACTTCTTTTCACGTTCACCTTTTTGAATGTAACGGTTTGATCGTCTGATAACAACCAGATGACCAAATCTGGTGCCGACAAGATCTTTGATTTTTCCACAACCACAACTGGTCTGATGCTTTTTCCGAAGGGCATAGGACAATGCGACACAACTGTTTCCACAGTCGCAATCGCAAAGCCACCGTGTCCTGCCGTCTTTCTGCGGCGGAAGCTTTTCCCGGACAACCAGCTTTCCAAAGCGTTGTCCTGTCAAATCAATCAATGTGTTCATAGTTTGTCTTTCTATTCAGATCGTGTTGTTATCGTCGGATGATATGGCCTCCTTATGAAAACCTGCGCCATATGAGAATATCTGAGGGGGGTGCCCTCAGGTACTCTCATATGGCCTGTCCCCGGTTAGGGGGACAGAGCCACATATGCATTAAAAACTATTACTGAACAGTTCCGCCAAAGGGACAATAGGTACCGATTTCACCGAAAGCCTTATCCAGTGCATAGAACGCCACATTGGCATCGGTGGCGTCGAAACCTTCTGCCTGAACAGCTTCGGAGATAACAAGAACCTTCACATTTGTCAGATCGAAGTCGATGACCTGGTCATACTTGTCGATGTACTTACCCTGATCAGCATCATAGTCCACATCCTTATCCAGATACAGACCAAACAGGTTGGGAGCAGTGGTCTGGCCTGCTGCAACCGCAGATCCGTGGGTAGCTACATAGACGTTATAAAGCACGCCGTCGATTTCAGACTGGTAGAAATTCCAGCCCTTGTTGGGAAGACTAGCAGTTGCAGCAGAAGGATAGTCATTGTTAGTATCAGTGCACCAATACCAGTCATTTTCAATAGTACCGCCCCAGTTGGCTGCGCCAAAGGTGTCATTGGCAGAAGCGCCGTTCCAGTGCAGGATGTTCTCACCAGCGTCGAAGGTGGTGGGGCCGTCATCCAGTGCGGCAGGAACTGCCAGGAAGGTACGCACATAGGCAGCTTCCGTACCGGTGTTCTTCACAGTGACAATCTTGTCAATGTAATTACCGCCCAGGTGATAGCCGTTGGCATCCTTCTTATCGTCTACAATGGGCATCAGCTTCTGATCCTGGACGAAATCGTTGCCATTGCGGTCCTTCTCGTACTGCTCGATCTGTACATTTCCGGAAGTGAATGTGTTGGTTGCTTCGTCGGTGTCAGTGAAGTATGCCAGAGTACCGCCAGCGATGGCGATGGCCAGCATAGCCACGCACAGACACATAGCAA
>JAZSRI010000151.1:0-29760 GCA_045538415.1 Faecousia sp.
AAACTGTTAAAAATCCCAAGTAGTAAATTTGAAGAATTTTTTGAATTTACTACTTTTTATACTACCTTTGGTAGGAAAGATATGCCACAATATACCGCCATATGCCATCGGGAAAAGATGGCGGGGTGGAGGAAATGTTCCAAAACCCCTGGCGAAAGCGGCATATCTTGGTATAAATTTGCATAGTTTGGAGTTTTGAACGATGATAAAAATACTATTCGTTTGCCACGGCAACATCTGCCGCAGTCCCATGGCGGAGTTTGTTCTGAAAGACATGGCAAAGAAGGCGGGCGTTTCCCACCTGCTGCAAATCAGCTCTGTTGCCGCCAGCCGGGAGGAGCTGGGCAGTCCTGTTTACCCTCCTGCCCGCCGGGAACTGAACCGCCACGGCATTGCCTGTGATGGTCACCGGGCGCGGCAGATCACCCAAAAGGATTTAGACGAGAACGATTATGTGTACTATATGGATTCCCGGAACGCCCAGTACCTGCGGCGGCTGTTTCCGGGTCAGCATAAATGGCAGCCCTTTCTGTCCCGTGATGTGGCAGACCCCTGGTACTCCGGGGATTTCACACAAACTTGGGAGGACATTCAGGAAGGCTGCCGGAGGATTTTGGAGGAACTGACATGATGGACAAAGCCCTTCTGGAACAGCAGCTGGGGGAACTTCCCCTGTATTTCTACACCTACATAGCTCCAACAGATTTGGAATATTCCGATCGCATCCGCTATATCTGCTCGGCGGAATGTCCCATGTACGGCAAAACCTGGGCCTGCCCTCCCGGCGTTGGAGAGGTTGACCGGTGCCGGGACAAATGCCTGTCCTATGCCCAATGTCTGCTCATCGGCACCATTGTGGAGGCAGAGGATATCACCAATATTCAGGAAACCCTTGCCACCCGCCCGGCTCACGAAGAGATAACCAATCAGGTACGGGACCTGATGCGTGGACAGGGCATAGAACCCTATGTGCTCTCCACGGAAGCCTGCGCCCTCTGCCCCAGGTGCGCCTATCTGGATGGGGAGCCATGCCGCTTCCCGGAAAAAATGCACCCCTGTGTAGAAAGCCATGGGATAAATATTATTCCCACACTGGAAGCCAACGGACTGGATTTCCACTACGGCAGCAATATCATCACATGGTATTCCCTGCTGTTTTTTAATGAATGAATCAGGACGCGGTGTACGCCGCGTCCTGATTTTTTACGTATTTTTCATAATTTTCCGGTAGTTCAGGGTAGAACTGCCGGAACTTTTATGCTATAATACGATTTATAATGCAGAAATTGTGCGCACAGGGAGCTGCTCCCTGCTGACGATATGGAGAGAATCACTATGCTGGAACTTTTGGCGCCTGCCGGGTCTATGGAAGCCCTGCGCGCTGCCGTGCAGAACGGTGCTAACGCTGTCTACTTGGGATGCGGTCAGTTCAATGCACGGCAGAGCGCCAAAAACTTTACCCCTCAGGCACTGTCTGAGGCAATAAAATACTGCCATGTCCGGGGTGTGACAGTGCATCTGACCCTGAACACCCTGGTTTCCGACAAAGAGACCGCCGAGGCGGTATCTATAATCCGCCATGCCGCCCTCAACGGCATTGACGCATTCATTGTGCAGGATTTGGGCATCCTGCAGCTGTGCAAGCAGGTTGCTCCTGAGGTGCCTATTCACGGCTCTACCCAGATGAGTGTTCACAGTCTGCCCGGTGTACAGCTGTGCGCCGCGTGGGGCATGAGCCGGGTGGTGCTCAGCCGGGAGCTGAGCCGGGAGGAAATACGCTATATTTGCCAAAATTCCCCTATTGAAATTGAAGTATTCGGCCACGGCGCTCTGTGCATGGGCTACTCCGGCCAGTGCTACCTGTCCGCCGCCATTGGCGGCCGCTCCGGCAACAGAGGCCGGTGCGCCCAGCCCTGCCGCCAGAGCTATGGCTATGGCCGGTGGCAGAACAAATACCCCTTGAGTCTGAAGGACAACTGTCTTGTCCACTATATTCGGGATCTGGAAGCTATGGGCGTAGCCTCTTTGAAGCTGGAAGGCCGGATGAAGCGTCCAGAGTATGTAGCTTCCGTTACCAGGGTCTACCGTGAGGCCTGCGACACCGGCAATGTGACCCGCCCCATGATGGAGTCGCTTTACGCAGCTTTCAACCGCCAGGGCTTTACCGACGGCTACTATGCGGGAAAAACCGGCGGGCACATGTTCGGCATAAGGGAAGAGAAAACCGAGGATCAGGCCTGGATGAAACAGGCCCGCCAGACCTATGAAGCCGGAGAAGCGCCCCTTGTGGGTGTTGCCATGGAAGCGGTGATTCGCCCTGAAAGCACCACGCTGACCGTGGTAGACCCGGAAAACAGAATCATTACCATGCAGGGACCTGTGCCCGAGCAGGCCCGCACCATGGCGCTGATGGAGGACACGCTGATTTCCCGCCTGTCCAAGACCGGTGGTACCCCCTACTACTGCACCAACGTGCGGGTGGACATGACCCCCGGGCTGACCCTGTCCGCCGCCGCCATCAATTCTCTGCGCCGGGACGCCCTGAATCTGCTCACCGCTCAGCGGGCCCGGTGTCTGTCCCGTAAGGTCTGCCGTCCCCAGAAGGTACTTCGCCATCCGGGGGTGAAAACGGCCCCGGAGCTGACCGTTCAGGTCACCAGCCGGGAGCAGATCACCGGCCGTCTGCTGAGCCTGAAGCCCGCTGTTTTATATGTCCCCATTCACATTCTGGCTCAGGATTCTGCCTATTGCGCTGATTTGGTTAGCCGGGCACATGTATGTGCTGTGCTTCCCCGAATCTGCCACGATATGGAGCTTGCCAAGCTCAAAGAGCAGATGCGGATCCTGCGGGGTCTGGGGGTGCGGGAAGTGCTGGCAGGCAATTTGGGTCTGCTGATCCCCGCCCGGGAGTGCGGCATGCGTATCCGGGGAGATTTTGGGTTGAACCTGTATAACTCCGGTGCGGTGAATACCGCCCGGGAGCTGGAGCTGTTCTCTGCCTGTCTGAGCTTTGAGATGACTCTGCCCCAGATTCGGGATGTGAGCAAAGCCGTCCCCTGTGAGATCCTGTCCTATGGCCGGCTTCCCCTGATGGTGACGGAGAACTGTCTGATCAAGGGCAAAACAGGCCAGTGTACCTGCCATCTGGCACCTGCGAAACTGGTGGATAAGACCGGTGCGGAATTCCCCATTATTAAAGACGGGAACTCCTGCAGAAGCGTTCTTCTCAACGGCAAGAAGCTCAACTGGCTGGACCGTCAGGCGGATCTTTCCCGCCTGGGTCTGTGGGCTACCCGGCTGTACTTCACCACGGAAAACCCCAGAGAAGTAGACCAGGTTCTGGCCCAGATACATAACCCCATTCCCGCCGATCCGGGTGCTAACACCCGCGGCTTGTACCTCAGAGGCGTTGAATAACCATGCAGATTATTTTAGCATCCCAGTCCCCCAGGCGCAAGGAGCTGATGGGGCTGTTCCGTATCCCCTTTTGTGTCCGTGTGGCTGACATTGATGAAGCAATGAACCCGGAAAAAGACCCCCGTGAGGAGGTAGCCCGGGTGAGCCGCGCCAAGGCTCTGGCGGTTGCCAGAGAGACTTCCGATGTGGTCATTGCCGCAGATACCATTGTGGTCTGCGGCGGGCAGGTTCTTGGAAAACCAGCCGATGAAGCCGACGCCTTTTCCATGCTCCGCCTGCTGTCCGGACGGGATCATCAAGTGATGACCGGGCTGACCGTACTGCGTGGTGACAAAGCCATGGTCTGTACAGAGGTCACGGATATCCACTTCCGGGAGCTTACCGACCGGGAGATTCTGGATTACATCGCCACCGGTGAGCCTATGGACAAGGCCGGAAGCTACGGCATCCAAGGGGGCGCTGCCCTGTTTGCCCAGAGGCTGGATGGGGATTACTATAATGTGGTGGGGCTTCCCGTCTGCCGGCTGGGACAGATTCTCACCCAAATCGCACCTGAAATCATGGAGGGATCCCGATGAAACACCTTTTTACCGGACGTATCCGGTTTATACTGATTCTGGCAGTGCTGTTGGCTGTGATTTTGGCTGTGGTTGCCAGTTTGACCGGGCAGAGTCCTCAAAACACTCTGGTGCAGAGCATACTGACGCCCATCCGGGGTGGTATAAGCGGTCTGACCGGGCAGGCACAGCAGCTTTACAACTATATCTTTGAATACGAGTCTCTGCTTGCGGAAAATCAGGCGCTGAAAGAACAGCTCGCCCAGATTCAGGATGAAGCCCGGCAGGCAGACTCCATCTCCCGGGAAAACGAGCGTCTGCGGGATCTTTTAAGCTTAAGCGCCACCAATGAGGACTATAAATATGTGGACAGCTATATCATCGGCAGAAGCTCCGCTGAATGGAGCAGCACCTTCACCATCAACCGGGGTACTAATTCCGGTGTCCAGGAGGGTTTTTGCGCTATTACCGCCAACGGCGAGCTGGTAGGTCTGGTGAGTGAGGCCGGTCCCAATTACGCGGTGGTCAAATCCGTGCTGGACTCCTCTCTTGAAATCAGCGCCACCATTGCCTCCTCGGGCTTTAACGGCATGGTTCAGGGCGGCTACTCCACCGGGCTTGCGGGGCTTCTGCGAATGGACTATCTGCCCAGCTCCGCCACCATCCGCAACAAAGACCAGGTGGTCACCACCGGTTCTACTGTCTACCCCCGGAATCTGATTCTGGGCTATGTAGTGGACGCGGGATTTGACGACACCGGCGTTGCCAAGTACGCTCTGCTGGAGCCTGCTGTGGATATAGGCAGTCTGGAGCAGGTGTTTATTGTCACCGAGTATAATGTTGGGTAAGCAGTATGGCAAAAAAGTATGAATTTAAACCGGATAAGCCCTATTCCAACTGGCTTGCCCAGTTGTATCTGACCCGGAAACAGCGGAAGGTACTGCTCAAATGGGTGCTTTACGCCCTGGTGCTGCTGATCCTGAGTCTGCTGCAGGACACGGTGCTAAGCAACAGGCGGCTGATGGGCGCAACCTCCGATTTGGTGCCCTGCGGCATTTTTGTAATCTGCCTGCTGGAGGGCAGCCACACAGGCAGCGTCTTTGCTCTGATTGCCTCCAGCCTGTTCGTTTTTTCCGGCGCCGCGCCGGGTGTGTACAGTATCCCCATGATTACCGCCCTGGCCATTGCCGTAACACTGTTCCGGCAGGCCTTTCTGCAAAAAGGTTTTACCTCGGCTATGCTATGCTGCATAATCGCTATTTTCACCTATCAGATGATCGTATTCCTGCTGGGCGTATTTCTGGGACTGACCACATTGGACCGGTATGTAGGTTTTTTAATCACTGCGGCTCTTTCCCTCATCGCCGCTCCTGTGCTTTATCCTATTTGTCTTGCCATCGGTAAGATTGGAGGCGAAACATGGAAAGAATAAGTCATGTCCGTGCCAGGATTTTGCTGATCCTGTTTTTTATCATTATCGGTTTCTACGCGTTTAAGCTTTACGATGTACAGATTGTGGAAACCGGCGGCAATATGGATAACTCCACCACTTTCACCTCCCGTATCAGAGTGAAAGCCGCCCGGGGCGATATTCTGGACAAGAACGGTAATGTGCTGGTAAGTAACCGGGCCAGTTATGACCTGGTTCTCAACCATTATGTGCTGCTGTCTGCCAACGGCACCAATAAGTACCTATATGATTTGGTAAAGCGCTGCGAGGAAGTGGGCATCACCTATACGGACCATTTCCCCATCTCCCAAAGCCGACCCTATACCTATGAACTGGAAAAATACAATTCCGCCTGGCAGGATTACTTTCAGGAGTTTTTGTCCTACAAGGGCGGTCTGGATTCAGATATCACCGCACCGCTGCTGATTGAAAAGCTTCGGCAAAAATATAATATCCCCGCTGAATGGTCGGAAACAGAAGCCCGCAAGGTGATCGGTCTGCGGTATGAGCTGGACCTGCGCAGTTTAGGCATGGCCGACTATGTTTTCCTCTCTGATGCTACAGACGAGCAGCTTTCCGCTATCGTGGAACTGAACATCCCCGGTATGAACGTAGAGCACTCCACTGTCCGGGAATACAGCACCAAATATGCAGCCCATATTCTGGGTTATGTGGGCGCTATGGATGCGGAACAGTGGGAATACTACAAAACACTCGGGTATGAAATGGATGCCGAGGTTGGTCAGGACGGTCTGGAAGCCGCCTATGAGGAATACCTGCATGGCATTGACGGCTGGCGGGAGGATACGGTTACCGTGGATGGCACATTGGTCTCCTCTGTGTATATCTCTGAGCCTCAGGCCGGCAATAACGTGGAAGTCTCCATCGATCTGAATCTGCAGATGGCAGCGGAAGACAAACTGGCAGAGGTCATCCAGAAACTGCAGAACAACGAAAAGGAAAACGCTGACGGTAAGGATGCCCAAGGCGGCGCTGTGGTGGCGATGGATGTAAAAACCGGCCAGGTGCTGGTATGCGGCAGTTACCCCAGTTATGACCTGTCCCGGTTCTTTGAGGACTACACCATTCTTGCCAACGACGAGGATACACCCCTTTATAACCGGGCACTGCTTGCTGCCTATCCCCCCGGCTCCACCTATAAAATGTCTATGGTAGTTTCGGGCTTTGCCGCCAAGCTTCTTGACTCGGAAACCACCATCGCCACGCAGGGTATCTTCACAAAGTACATTGAAGAGGATTTTAAGCCTACCTGCCTGTCCTACAACGGTATTGGCTGCCACGGCTCCATTACCGCGGCTCAGGCACTGGAGGTATCCTGCAACTACTTCTTCTATGACCTTGGTGACCGGCTGCCCCTGAAGGTTATGGACGAGACAGCCAAGGGCATGGGTTTGGGTGAATCCACCGGCATTGAGCTGTATGAAAATTTAGGTCACCGGGCTAACGAAGATACCAAGGATCTGCTCTACGAAGGTTCGGATTCCGGCTGGTACTCCGCGGACCAGGTTCTGGCCTCCATCGGTCAGTCGGACAACCGTTTTACCCCCATGCAGCTTTGTGTCTACGCATCTACTCTGGCCAATCAGGGAATCCGTTATCGGGCTACCTTTATGAACCGTGTGGTAGCCGCGGATTATCAGACCCTGATTCAAGAAACCACCCCCCAGATTCTCAGCCGGCTGGAGATTACAGATGAGTGCTACCGCACTTACACCGAGGGTATGACTCTGGTTACCAGCAGTCCTACCGGTACTGCCTGGTACACCTTTAGGGATTATCCCATTCCGGTGGCTGGCAAAACCGGTACCGCTGAGACGGATAAGAAGGACGCTTCCGATCATGGTTCTTTTGTGTGCTTTGCGCCTGCGGACGACCCTGAAATTGCCATCTCTGTGTATATTGAACAGGGCGGCCACGGTTCTACTCTGGCAAGTATCGCCAAAGCCATTCTGGATCAGTATTTTGATGTTGAAGAAATTGGTGACGTTGCTATCTACGAAAACAAAATCAGCTAAATTACGGGCGTGTTGCGAAAACGCAACACGCCCTGTTTTATTCCTTTTACAGCTCCGGCTTTACCAATTCGTACCTTATCTGTTCTTTTCCCGCACCAGCATGGGGGTCAGCTGGGGTTTTTGGAAATACTGCTGGAATTTTACACACTTGACCAAAAACGCGTAATAGATATTTTTCCCGCAGCCAAAGAGGGTTTCCAAATTACCCTGCCCCTTGGCAAGGATCACATCCGCCCGGTCAAAATATTCCCTTGCCTGGGGAGACAGCAGAGAAATTTCCGTTCCCGCCACGCAGTTACCGTTGTCGATCACCGGGAAGGGAATCCCCACCAATTCCGCGTCCTCCCGGGTGGCATCATTCATAGCCGGGCCGCCCCGGACGCAGAAGGTAATGGAAAGATGGGGATATCTTTCCGCTATTTTCTCTGCGAATATCCTGTCAAAACAAATTTCTCCGGCGTTATCGGTTAAATACAAAAGTTCTTTGCCCGCCTCCAGATCTTTCTGAAGCCGGCCATAGGCATCCATATCCAGCTCCATCTGCAGTGCGCTGTCCAGCAACTCATCCAACTGCCGGAAGCTGACCTGCCCCTGCAGGGCGGAAAAATCTATGTAATTGCCTAAAACCGCGAATTGCAGCGCTGCCAGCAGCTTGTCCGAAGCCCCATCCACCCTGCGGCGGATTTCCTCCATCCGAGTTAGTACAAACCGGTTGGACTGCTCCTTTTCCTGCCGGAACCGGTCCGGCTCCAGGCCGTAGAATCGCTGAAAGAGTTCGCTGGTGGCAGGTGCCAGATAAGGAGAGCTGACCTCCTTGGGTACGCTCAGGTACAGTTTCATCAGTTCCCGGGCAAATTCTGTGGCGGTCTCCTCATCGCCCAGCTTCCGGGCCGTCTCCACATTCCGCCGCAGGTGGCACAAAAGACACTGGCTGTCCATACACAATCCCATGGTTCACACCCCTTTCAGCAGCTGCCGGGAAAGCTCCAGAATATTTTCATCAGGCAGGCTGTTTTCAATTTCCAAGCTGCCTGGGCCATCATGGAGTAAGCCGCCCTGCTCCAGGCACCGGCGGGTCTGGCGGGCTGTGCCCTCTCCCCCATCCAAAAGCAGCACATTATCTCCCAACACGTGGGCAATTTCCTCTTTCACCAGAGGGTAGTGGGTGCAGCCCAGCACGAGGGCGTCCAATTTGCCCCGCCAAGGGGTCAGAACCTCCTGTAGCAGGGCGGTCATCCGCCCTGTGTTTCCTTTGCCCTGCTCCACCAGTTCCACCAAACCCGGTGCGGGAATCCGGTAGACCTCCAGTTCCGGAAAACGTTCCACCTGCTGGGCCAGTTTTTCTTCCCGCAAGGTCACCTGTGTGGCCATAATGCCCACACGCCCCCGGGGGAAACGCTCCGCCGCCACTTTCAACGCAGGTTCGATACCTATGATAATCTTGTCCGGGTAGGTCTGCCGCAGCAGGTTGATAGCCGCCGCGGTAGCCGTGTTGCAGGCCACCACCAACGCCTTGACGCCCCGGGTCATCAGCTTTTCAGCCGTGGCCAGAGTCAGTGCCTGTACCTGCCGGGTGGACTTATCCCCATAGGGGGCATTGGCAGAATCGCCGTAGTACAAATATCTCTCATCCGGCATTTGCTTCATCAGTTCCCGCAGAACGCTGATTCCACCCACACCGGAATCGAACACAGCGATATAGTCGGTATTCATGCTTTCACCCGCTTTATCTTTTTCTGTTCCTTTTAGTATACCAAAAAAAGTGCCGTGTTTCAATGGGGAAAACATAGGCAGCATGGCAAAGAACACTTTCCCTGTCATGCTGCCTGAATGTGCATGGATATATGGGGTGCTGCCCCGGTTTACGGAAGTTCTCCCAAAGCCGCTACTACCAAAATGCCCAGATTATCCTCATAAATTTCCGGGAACTGGGAAAGGGGCAGAGGATTTTCCCCGCTGCCCACCTCAATGGTATAGCCGGGCCGGCGGTAATTCTTGATAAACCAGTCCTTATAACCGGCAAAGCCGGAAGCATAAGGTACATCCGCCAGCGCATATCCGCTGACCTGCGCTAAAAGCATGCCCAGTTCCTCCGCGCCGGGCACAAAGTAGTCCTCAAACTGCCAGTAGATTTCCTTACCCTGGCTGTGGAACGCCAGCACCAATTCCGGGCGGATATAGTCGGTATAGCCTGCCAGAGCCTTGGTTTCCTGCTGGTCCAGAGGTGCCCGGCCCACATAATCTCTGGGACCCGGCCGGGTAAAGCCCTGGCGGAATTTGATTTGCCTTGCCTGAAGCCAGCCTGCCGGGTAATTCAGGTTCAGGTCAACCCCCAGCAGGTTTGCTTTCCATCCCGATGGAAAGGGGATCTCCGGGTAGTCCAGTGCCATATTTCTGGCGGTGATATACTGGGGATCTTCCGGAGGGATACTGCCCACCACCAAGTCCACTCCGTCCGGGTCTACCATGGGCACCATATAAATGGTCACCTGCCGGGCAAGCTCCCGGGCATCCGTTCCGAAGATCTGTCCCCCTGTCTCTATGGCCTGGGCAAATTCCTCGGCGAATTTCAGCAGAATAAGCGCGGTGATCCACTCATTGGCATGGTGGGCGGCAGAATAAATTACCTTTCTCTCCCCATTGCCGATGACCAATGTGCGAATAGGTCTGCCATAGGCGGTCTGTGTCAGTTCCTCACTGCGGCAGAAGGGATACCGGGCGGTAATCTCCAAAATCATCCTGTTACAGCTTTCCGATGTAATGGGTACGGTTGTGTCCACAATCATGTTCTTCACCTCCGCTTATTCTATGCGCAGCGGCAAGAACAGGTGAAAAATCCCCATTTCCAGAATGGAGTGGGGATTTTGATTATCGGTGTTTTGCAGAGGTTTCTTCCTGAATCAGCAACAGATCGGATAAAATGGAATTGGACACCAAAAAGCCCTTTGATGTCAGCCGCCAGCGGCCATCTGAGGTTTTTGCTGCCAGCGTGGGGTGCGCCGCCAGTTCCGCCTCCAGCGGCCCGAAGGGCAGCCCATACCGCTGCTCATACTCCTGAGGGTCTACACCCCCGGCGGTGCGCAGGCGCATCATCAGATACTCTCCTGCCCGTTCCCGGTTTTGGATTGGCTGCACATCCTCCAGCACTTCGACCCCGTCACGGACACACTGCACATACCTGGGCAGATCCCGGATTACGGAGAACCGGCTGCCCCCAAAGTCGGAACTGGCATTGGGGCCGAAGCCCAAATAGGGGTCCAGATTCCAGTACTTTAAATTATGCCGGGAAGCATACCCTTTTTTGCAGAAGTTGGAGATTTCATACTGGCGGTAGTCCGCCAGCCGTAACCGCTTCACAGCCTCCAGATACATATCCGCCTGCAAATCATCGTCCGCCAGATTGCAGCAGTCCTTGTACTCATACAGGGGTGTGCCCTCCTCCACCTTCAGCCCGTAGCAGCTGATGTGCTCCGGATTCAGCTTCAGTACATTATCCAGGGTAGCGAGCCAACCGTCCAGCTTCTGCCCTGGCAGGCCGTACATCAAATCCACAGAAAGGTTCCGGAAACCAGCCTTCCGGATTCGCTCCACTGCCGCCACAGCATGGGCATAGGTATGGGGCCGGCCCAATTTCCTCAGGATACCGTCATCATCGCACTGAATGCCCAGACTAATCCGGTTAAAGCCATGCTTGCGCAGCTTCCGCAGAAGTTTCTCCGTCACAGAGTCCGGGTTGGCCTCCACAGTGATCTCCGCGGAGGAGGATACCCGGTAATTTTTCCTGATGGTTTCTAAGATAGCGCACAGTCCATCTCCACCGAAATAGCTGGGTGTTCCGCCCCCAAAGTAGATGGTATCCACCAAATACCCGTCGGCCTGCGGGGCAGTCTCCCGGATGTGGGCGCAAATCGCCTGCAGATAGCCCTTTAAAAGGGCAGGCTCTCTGGTGGTCATGGAATAAAAGTCACAGTACTGGCACTTACTGCGGCAGAAGGGCACATGGATATAGATGCCCAGAGGCTGCAGGTTTTTCCGAAAGAATAAGGGCATAACTCAGTCCTCGTCCAATTTCAGCACTGCCATGAAAGCCTCGCTGGGCACAGCCACCGTACCAAAGGTACGCATGCGCTTTTTGCCCTCCTTCTGCTTTTCCAGCAGCTTCTTCTTACGGGTGATATCGCCGCCGTAGCACTTGGCCAGCACGTCCTTGCGCAGAGCCTTGATGGTCTCCCGGGCAATAATCTTGCCGCCGATGGCCGCCTGCACAGGGATCTCGAACTGAGCACGGGGGATATTCTCCTTCAGCTTTTCGCAAATCTTTCTGGCCCGGGGATAGGCATTGTCCGCAAAGAGGATGAAGCACAGCGCGTCCACAATGTCTCCGTTGAGGAGAATATCCAGCTTTACCAGACGGCTGGGCCGGTAACCGATCAGCTCATAGTCCAGACTGCCGTAGCCCCGGGTGCGGGACTTCAGGGCGTCAAAAAAGTCATAGATGATCTCGTTCAGAGGCATATCGTAGTGCAGCTCCACCCGGTTGGCGTCCAGATACACCATATCCTTGAACTCGCCACGGCGCTGCTGGGCAAGCTCCATGATGTTACCCACATACTCCTGAGGGGCGATCAGGTTCACCTTGGCAAAGGGCTCCTCTGCCAGCTGGATCTCCATGGGGTCGGGGTAATCCAGCGGGGTATACACCATCATCACCTCGCCGTTGGTTTTGGTGATCCGGTAGACCACGTTGGGAGCGGTGGTAATCAGGTCCAGATTGTATTCCCGCTCCAGCCGTTCCTGAATGATTTCCATATGCAGCAGGCCCAGGAAGCCGCACCGGAAACCGAAGCCAAGGGCAATAGAGCTTTCCAGCTCATAGGACATGGAAGCATCGTTGAGCTTCAGCTTTTCCAGTGCCTCCCGCAGGTCCTGATACTTGGCGCCGTCTGCCGGATACACGCCGGAGAACACCATAGGCTGCACAGGACGGTAACCCGGCAGCGGTTCGGGCGTCGGGTTTTCCACCGTGGTGATGGTGTCACCCACCTGGGTATCCGCCACAGTTTTAATAGAGGCAGTAATGTAGCCCACTTCACCCGCGCCCAACGCGTCCATGGGATTCAGGCCGGTGGCGCTCATAGTGCCCACCTCTACCACCTTGTACACCGCGCCGGTGGCCATCATCTTAATATCCATGCCCGGGCGGACTGTGCCCTGCTTGATACGGGTGTAGACAATAACGCCCCGGTAGGAATCATACTGGCTGTCAAAAAACAGTGCCTGCAGAGGCGCCTCCCGGTCCCCGGTGGGGGCAGGCACGTCCCGGACGATCATTTCCAGCACCGCCCGGATATTGATGCCGTTCTTGGCGGAGATCTCCGGGGAATCCTCCGCAGGGATGCCAATGATATCCTCCACCTCTGCCTTCACCTCCGCCGGGCGGGCAGAGGGCAGGTCGATCTTGTTGATTACAGGGAGCACCTCCAGCCCCACGTCAATGGCATGGTAGGTATTTGCCAAAGTCTGGGCTTCCACACCCTAGGCAGCATCCACCACCAGCACCGCGCCCTCACAGGCAGCCAAGGAACGGCTGACCTCGTAGTTAAAGTCCACATGGCCCGGGGTGTCGATGAGGTTCAGGGCATAGGTCTCCCCGTCATCGGCTGTATAGGAAAGAGTAGCCGCGGTAGCCTTGATGGTAATACCCCGCTCCCGCTCCAACTCCATGGAGTCCAGCATCTGCTCGGCACGGACACGCTGGTCAATGGCGTTGCACTCCTCCAGCAGCCGGTCCGCCAAGGTGGATTTTCCGTGGTCAATATGGGCAATAATAGAAAAATTTCGAATCTTGGAAAGGTCTGTCATAGATACACCTCTAATGCAGGATAAGAGCTGTTTGTGCCCATTTGGGCATGCTCCCGTCTAATAGTTCGATTATATGCGTTTTTGTGAAAAAAGGCAACTGTATGTTTTCTGAAAATCCGGCAATACTGTCTATTGCAGCGACAAAAAGCGGGAAAAGTTCCGTAAAAGGAAAAATATTTTGTAAAAAACCCTTGCCGAAAAGGAAAAACCGGAGTATAGTCTAACGGCACGAGATTTGAAGATAAAGAGGGATTATTTATGAGTACCACAAAAAAGGCCCCCAAGACCCCGGAAGAGCTCCAGTCCGCTCTCCAGAAGCTGATTGTTCAGGCCCGTAAGGAGGGTATGATCCGCGCATCCGAGCTCAATGCCCATTTGGAAGAAATGGATCTCAGCCCGGAACGGATCGAGGAAATATATGACCAGTTTGAGGCCATGAATATCCAAATCGTTACCTCAGACCTGGATCTGGACCTTGGCAACGACGATCTTCTTTTAGACGACCTAGGCGACGATATTGACCTGGTGGATGTGGAAGAAGAAGATTTGGTAGACCCGGTGGATTTGGCCGCGGAATACAATCTGGACGATCCGGTGCGTATGTACCTGAAAGAAATCGGTCAGATCCGGCTGCTGTCCGCAGACGAGGAAGTAGACCTTGCCAAACGGGTGGCTGAAGGCGATCAGTCAGCCAAAAATAAACTGACCGAAGCCAATCTGCGTCTGGTGGTCTCCATCGCTAAGAAGTACTCCGGCCGTGGCCTGCATATTTTGGATCTGATTCAAGAGGGCAACACCGGCCTTATCCGCGCCGTAGATAAATTTGACTGGACAAAGGGAAACAAGTTCTCTACATATGCCACCTGGTGGATCCGGCAGGCCATCACCCGCGCCATTGCCGATCAGGCACGAACCATTCGTGTGCCGGTGCATATGGTAGAGGTGATTAACAAGGCAACCCGGTGCAACCGCAAGCTGGTGCAGGAACTGGGCCGGGAACCCACTGTGGAAGAAATTGCCGCGGAACTGGGCCTGCCTGTGGAGAAGATCATCGAGGCAAACCGCACCGCTGCCGACACTCTGTCCCTGGACACCCCTGTGGGCGACGAGGAAGATACTTCCATCGGCTCCTTCGTGGAGGACGAGCGTACCCCCGGCCCGGCAGACGCCACCTCCAACACCCTCCTGGCAGAGGCGCTGAAGGAGATTCTGGACACCCTGACCGAGCGTGAGGCAGACGTGCTGCGGATGCGTTTCGGTATGTACGACGGCCGCACCCACACGTTGGAGGAAGTGGGCCAGATCTTTGGCGTGACCCGTGAGCGTATCCGCCAGATTGAAAACAAGGCGATCCGCAAACTCCGCCACCCCAGCCGGGCAAAGAAGATCAAGGATTTCTACTGCTGAGCGGTCAATGACAAAGCAAAAAGTTTATTCGGGGACTTTAGTCTTTTTGACCTCGAAAATAGAGGGAAGACCATAATTCCAAAGGAAATGACTTTCTTAATTGTGTACCGCAATAACTGAAAACCATCTCCCTTACCTAAGAATCCGGGTGTTGTTTTACGTCCTCTAGCGCATTAAAGCTAGAGAGCGTTTTCTAAATAGGGAGTATTGGTTTAATAATATGTTCTTGTTGACGCATGGTTAAAATTTTGCTATAATCATTCCATGTTATAGGATATTAGACAAATGAAGATGATGTGTAGAATTGTCTAAGAGTTTAGTAGCAGATCTGGAATCGAAACAGGCAATGATGTTCGGCTAGATGAATTGATTGCAGAATGCCGCGGGAAGTGTGACCAGCGAACAAACGAATGCAGATGCCGCTATGCAGTGACTGTATGGCGGCATTTTTCTTGAGGTGAAATTATGCGGATACTGATTTATAACGCAAAACTAGTCATGGAAAACCGACTGGAACAAGGGTATTTGGTCGTGGAAGACGATAAAATCCGGGAGGTTGGCTTTGGCAAGAATCATCCTACCGGAGATTACGACCGGCAGATTGATCTGTGTGGTCTTTATCTGTCTGCAGGCTTTGTGGAACTGCATACCCATGGGGCAGGCGGCGCAGACTTTATGGACGGCACGCTGCAGGCCTTTGAAACTGCGGTGTTGACACATTTGGCGCATGGTACCACAACGCTTTTGCCCACGGCACTGGCGGCGACGCGGGAGGAAATCCTTCGCAGTATTGACGCATTTCGGACTGCGCAGACAGCGCTGAAGGGCAGAGGTCCCCATTTGCACGGACTACATATGGAAGGTCCTTACCTGAACAAAGAGCAGGCCGGCGCAATTGATCCCAACTACATCCGAAACCCCGATCCCGAGGAATACGAATATTTTCTGGAATATGGACGCGGCGCAATTGCGCGGTGGACGATCGCGGTAGAATTAGAGGGCGCGGGCCAATTTGCAAAGCGGCTTACAGAGGAGGAAATTCTGCCTTCTGTTGGACATTCCAATGCGGAATACTACCAGGTGAAAGAAGCGTTTGAACAGGGCGTTACACACACAACGCACCTGTATTCTGCAATGTCTTCGATTACCCGTCATGGGGGATTTCGTCATAGTGGTGTTCTGGAGAGTGCATTTTGTATTCCCATGATGACAGTAGAAATCATAGCAGATGGATGTCATCTCCCTTTGGAACTGCTGGAAATGGTATATAGGGTAAAAGGAAAAGAATATGTTGTCCTTACATGTGACTCCATGAGATGTGCTGGGCAGAATGTTACGGAATCGATTCTGGGAAGCCTGGAAAATGGCCAAAAAGTAATTATTGAAGACAATGTTGCAAAGCTGATGGACAGATCGGCCTTTGCCGGAAGCATTGCAACAGATGATCGCTTGGTTCGGGTCATGCATCAGCAGGTTGGTATTCCACTGTGGGATGCGGTGTATATGATGACCCAATCGCCTGCAAATATAATTGGCATTGGAGACCGGGTGGGATCACTTCGGGTCGGAAAAATAGCAGATCTGATTTGCTTTAATGACGATATTCAGGTGCAGGGAGCTATGGTTGCCGGACTTGGTATGACGGGTCTCTTTGCATAGGAGGACAAATATCATGGACTACGTGGAATTAAAAAAGCTGTATGGCTTCTATTCGAATGAACTTACAAATAATATTCTTTCCTTCTGGTTGCCAAGATGTGAGGATAAAGAATACGGTGGTTTTCTGAACTGCTTTGACAACGCGGGAAGAAATCTGGTGTCCTACGATAAGTACGCCTGGAGCCAGGGCAGATTTGTATGGCTGTTTGCAAGACTGGCGACAACGGATGTGCCACTTTTTACACAGGCGCAGCGTGATAATTTTCTCCGTCTGGCAGCCCAGGGCGTAACATTCCTGATGGAACACAGCTTGATAGCTGAAGATGATTACCGGGTGGTTTTCCTTATGGAACGGGATGGAACCCCTAAGCAGGTGAATCCCGGAGATCCCCTGGATATGAGCATCTATGCGGATTGCTTTGTCATTTTGGGCTTGGGAATGTATGCGTACGCTGCAGGAGATTTGACTGCGTACCGGTTTGCGAAACAACTGTATGACTCTGCACTGGACCGGGTGCAGCGGAACGACTTCAGAACGCTTCCGTACCCGTTGTCTGAACGTTTCAGAGCCCATGGAATCCCAATGATCCTCTCCAATACCACCCGAGAGCTTCTGCGGGCTGCCCGGAAACTTGCACCGCAGGATTGTGGCGCGCTGGTTGATCAGCTAGGATACTTTGCGGAAGACATTCTGACTCATTTTGTGGATCAGAATGGTGTAATGCATGAGGTGATCCTCAGTGAGAATAATGCATTCTTCCCGCAGATACTGGGCCAGCAGATGAATCCGGGACATACCATTGAGGATGTGTGGTTTCTGCTGGATGCATCGGAAATTTGCGGACGTCCGGAATGGAAGGAGAAAATCTTTTCGATTGCCAGAAAGGCATTGGAAAATGGCTGGGATATGGAATATGGCGGAATTTTGCATTACACGGGTGTGAATGGCGGAGCGCCTGTCGGAGATGACACCGGCGTTGCAGAGGAACCAATGACAAAGCAGCTTTCCGGCTGGGGAGATAAGCTTTGGTGGGTACATTCGGAGGCGTTGTATTCCACATTGCGCTGCTACCTGAACAACGGTGGTGTTGATTTCCTGGAGTGGCATGATAAAGTATTCGAATATACCTATCGGACGTTTCCAAATCCAGATTCCGAGATCCGAGAATGGATACAGATAAGGGAGCGAAATGGTGTACCACAAGAAAAGGTTGTAGCATTACCGGTGAAGGATCCGTTCCATATTGCCCGGAACTTAATTCTGATAATTGAGCTCCTTTGCGAAAAGATAAACGGCATGCTCAATATCGATGTATAATACCAATATAGGATAATGAATACAAGGTAAGGAAGATGTGGTTTTCTTTATACAAAAAGCCAGTGTTTGCGCTGCAAACACTGGCTTTCTTTTTATTGGCGATAGTAGGACAGGAAGTCCCGCAGCTTATCCATAGCCTCCTCCAGCACTGCCACCCGGGGAAGGCACACGATCCTGAAATGATCCGGCTGATGCCAGTTGAAGCCTTTGCCGCTGATTAAGAGAATTTTCTTGTCCCACAGCAGGTCAAAGGTGAACTTCTCATCGTCGGTAATATTAAACCGTTTCACATCCAGCTTGGGGAAGATGTAAAAACCTGCCTTGGGTTTCACCGCGCTCACACCGGGAATCTGGTTCAGCGCCTCATGGACAAACTTGCACTGCTCATAGATCCGTCCGCCGGGCACGATATAATTCTTCACACTTTGGTAGCCACCCAGCGCCGTCTGGACAATGGACTGGGCCGGCACATTGGAGCACAGGCGCATATTAGAGAGCATATCAAGACCCTCCATGTAATCCCGGCCCAGACGCTTGTTGCCGCTGAGCACCATCCAGCCAACCCGGAAACCTGCCACCATGTGGGATTTGGACAGGCCGCTGAAGGTAGCGCAGAATACGTCCGGTGCCAGAGACGCGATGGAAATATGATCTTCCCCGGTGAGTACAAGACGGTCGTAAATCTCATCCGAGAAGATCATAAGCTGATGCTCCCGGGCTACCTGAGCAATCTGCATCAGTACCTCCCGGGGGTAAAGGGCGCCGGTGGGGTTGTTGGGGTTAATGATAACAATGGCCTTGGTACGGGAGGTGATCTTCTTGCGGATATCCGCAATATCCGGATTCCAGTCTGCTGCCTCGTCGCATAGGTAATGGACAGGTGTACCGCCAGCCAGTGTCACACAGGCGGTCCAAAGAGGATAGTCAGGCGAGGGAACCAAAACCTCGTCCCCGGTATCCAGCAGGGCAGACATACTCAGGTTGATCAGTTCGCTGACACCGTTGCCAATATAAATATCCTCCACAGCCAGATTGGGCACATTCTTTGTCTGCATATACTGCATGACCGCCTTTCTGGCGGAAAACAGGCCCTTGGAATCGGAGTAGCCCTCGCAATGGGAAAGCTGGTTGCGCATGTCATAGATCACTTCATCCGGGGCCCGGAACCCAAAGGGGGCGGGGTTGCCAATATTCAGCTTTAGAATGGTGGTGCCGGCCTGCTCCATACGGGCAGCCTCCTCCACCACAGGCCCTCTGACGTCATAAAGCACGTTATCCAGCTTGCTGGATTTCTTAAACTCACGCATAGTATCTTCTCCTAACGGATTGGTTTGTTTCGGCTGGGCAGGCTCCTGCCCTTTCAGCCATTGAACAGAGACCCCCAGGGTTTCTGCTAAAAAGTTCAAAATATTTTCTCTGGGAACGCATTTTCCGGCTACATATTGGCTGATATGGCTTTTTCCCAGCTTTACACCCGCCTGTTGGGCAGCCTGCAGGATATGAATCTGCTTCATATTCTTCGCCGCCATGGCGCTATTAAGCCGCTGTGCAAAGCTTTCCGCCCCCATATACGTCCCTCCTGCCAAAAAGTTCAATTCTTCTTATTCTGGTTCAATTTATGTACTTTTCATTATAGCATATTCTCCCAAGAACGCAAGTATTTTTTGAACCTC
Source organism: Faecousia sp. (assembly GCA_045538415.1). Classification (GTDB taxonomy): domain Bacteria; phylum Bacillota; class Clostridia; order Oscillospirales; family Oscillospiraceae; genus Faecousia. The sequence continues at coordinate 19,380 of JAZSRI010000151.1, forward strand.
CCGGAAAGTTCAACTATTTTTATGGTTAGCGTTTTTTAGAAAAAAGTACCGTTTATTCCGGATTTACAGGACAGACCACCTTGCTTTTGTGTCCAGATTATGATAGAATATTAAGTTGTAACTTATAGAAAGGAGGCAGTTCTATGCGGAAGTTTATAGTCTTGGCACTGTGTGTGGTAACCCTTCTGTGCCTGTGCGTCAGCGCCGCGGCAACCACGGGTATTTCCTCTATGACTTCTCAGATTACTGTCTCCTCAGACAGCAGCTGTCAGGTCACCTCTACGGTAACCATTCATCTGGATAGTCCTATGGAGGAGATTGTATTCCCGGTGCCCAGAGCCGCCGCCGCTGTGACCCTGAACGGTTCCCGGGTGCTGACCCGCACCAAAGGAGAAGTGAAAAACATTGACCTGTCCGGCATCCTTAAGGGCATGGCCGGTGATTTCACCTTTATAGTCGGTTACCGTCTGACAGATCTGGTCAGCACCAATGAGGCGGACTTGCTGCAGCTGACCCTTCCCCTGCTCAGCGGCTTTGCCTATCCGGTGCAGAATATGGAGATTTCCGTTTCCATGCCCGGTTCTGTTTATGCCCAACCCGGTTTTAAAAGCGGATATCATCAGGCCAATATTGAAAAAGACCTGTACTTCCATGTGGACGGTGCCACTATCCTCTGCCGCGCCCAAGCCGCCCTGAAGGATCATGAAACGCTGGCTATGACACTAATTGTCAGTGAGGAAATGTTCCCCCAATCCATTATTCAAGCCCCAGATTTGAACGTTTCCAACACCGCGGCCATCGTATGCGCCGTGCTTGCGGGACTTTACTGGATCCTGTTCCTGCGCTGTCTGCTCCCCCTGCCCCAGAAGCGGGCGGTTCCGCCGGAGGGCTTCTCCGCCGGGCAGATGGAATCTGTTCTGCATCTGCGTGGCGCGGATCTGACGCTGATGGTGCTGTCCTGGGCGCAGCTTGGCTATGTGACGATACACCAGAACCGGCAGGGACAGGTGCGCCTGTATAAGCAGATGGAAATGGATAATGAACGCAGCAGCTTTGAACGCCGGTGCTTTAGCGCCCTGTTCTCCAAAAAGGATGTGGTGGACACCGCCTCGTCCCACTATGTGCAGCTTTATATGAAAATTGCCTCTGCAAAACCCAATGTGCAGAGCTTCGTGAAAAAAGGCTCGGGCAATGTGAATATTTTTCGTTTTCTCACCAGTCTCATCGGCTTGGCCTGCGGCGTAGGCCTGGGTATCACCCTGGGCGCGGAGGCTGCGGCAGGCTGGCTGGTGGTATTTATCTGGACTGCGTTCGGCTTCCTCAGCCACCGCTATATGAGCCTGTGGGCTTACAGCCTGCTGAAGCAGGATAAGCGCCGGATCTGGATCAGTCTGGGTCTTGGCGGTGTATGGCTTCTGCTGGGGCTTATCTCCGGGCAGATATCTCTGGTGCTGTGGGCTGTGGTCAGCGCCGCTGCCGCGGGTCTGCTTGCTGCCTTTGGCGGCCGGCGTACTCCCGAGGGCCGACAGGCTATGGCCCAGGTATTCGGTCTGCGCAGATACCTTGTGAGCGTTTCTTCCCAGGATATTCAGCGGATCTGCAGAAACAATCCGGAATATTTCCACGATCTTGCCCCCTACGCCCTGGCGCTGAACGCGGACAAGCGTTTCGCCCGGAGTTTCGGCGGAGAGAAAATCCACTGTCCTTACATCACCGAAAGCAATGAACTCTACCTTACCGCTGCCCAGTGGAGCGAGTATATGCGCTTGACTGTGGACACCATGAATGCTCGGATTCAGCAGCAGCCGTTGGAAAAATGCAGGCGGATCCTCCGTTCACTAATAAAATAACTTTCTGTACAAACGTGACCGGGATGCATAAGCATCCCGGTCACGTTTTTTGAAAAAATCGCCCCTGCCTTCTTGACAAGAGAAACAAAATCTTCTATGATGGGCTTATAGATTTAAAGGTTGAACCTTTAAACAACAGTCAAGGAGGCATGTTATGAAGATTACGAAGCTGTATATCCACCGGCTGGCAGTGCCGCTGAAACATCCCTACCATCTGTCCAAGGAGTACGGTATTTTCAGCACCGCAACCCCCATTGTAGTAGAAGTCCACACTGACGAGGGCATTGTGGGATATGGCGAATGTGATCCCTGGCCACTGTTCACCGGTGACAGCGCAGAGGTATCCGCGCTGATTCTTTCGAAGCATCTGGCACCTATGCTTCTGGGGCAGGATCCTACCAATATCAATGCGCTCCACCAGCGTATGGACAGCATCATCCGCAACCAGCACCTGACTAAGTCCTCCCTTGATATGGCCGCCTATGATATCTGGGGTAAAGCCACAGGTATGCCGGTGCACCAGCTGCTTGGCGGCAAGGTACAACCCTCCAATACCATGCGCTGTATGTGGTCCATCGGCGGCAGCACTCCCGAGGCGAGCGCCGCAGACGTGTTGGAGGCCAAGGCGCTGGGCTACTATGGCTGCATGATTAAAATCGGCGGGCCTGATTACAAGCTGGATGCCGCCCGTACCAAGGCTGTGCGGGAAGCGGTAGGCCCGGAGTTCCCTCTGATCGTAGACGCCAACCAGGGTTGGGATGTGGACACCGCCATCCGATACTGGAAGCAGATCCGTGACTGCGACATTCTGTTTTTCGAGCAACCCCTGCAAAGCTGGGATGTGGAAGGAATGGCCAAGGTTCGCCGGGCAATTGATATCCCCCTGTCTGCCGACGAGGGCGTGATGACCCTGCAGGACGCCCGCAATCTGGTAAAGGCAGAAGCGGTGGATATTTTCAGTATCAAGGTGACGAAAAACGGCGGTATCAAGCCTGCTAAGGCCATTTGCGAATACGCCCATGCCCACGGCATTCAGGTGTTCTTTAACTCCATGATTGAGGAAGGCATTACCCAGGCCGCCAGCCTGCACATTGGCGCCACCTGCTCCAATCTGGTAAGCACCATCGGCCATGCCTATTTCTCCCCCAACAGGCTCGATGGGGATATCTGCAGCTACCACAAGCTGATTCGTCCCAAGGACGGCTGCGTGGACATTCCCGACCTGCCGGGCTTAAGCATCGATCTTGACGAACAGGCCATGAAAAAGTATTGCGTAGAAACCATTGTGGTGGAATAACAGGAGGAATATCGCTATGAAAAAAACATGGGCAATTATCGGCGGCGGCAACGGCGGTCAATCCATTGCCGGACATCTTTCTATTTTGGGAGAAACCGTCCGCCTTTTTGATGTGGTGCCCACAACTGTGGATGCCATCAATGCCAAGGGCGGCATCCGGCTGTACCACGGCGTGGAGGGCTTCGGTAAGCTGGAATTTGCCACCACCTCCATGGAAAAGGCAATTACAGGTGCGGACATTCTGATGGTGGTGCTGCCGTCACTGTACCACGAATCCATCGCCAGACAGATGGCTCCCTTCCTGAAGGACGGCATGGTGGTATTTCTCCATCCGGAAAGCTCCTGCGGCGCACTGGCCTTCCGTAAGGTCTTAAAGGATCTGGACTGCAAAGCAGATATTATTCTGGGCGCTGCCGGTACCCTGCTGTACTCCACCCGGATCCAGACGCCCGGCGAAGTGTACATTTTCGGTCTCAAGAGCGAAGTGCCTATGGCGGCTCTGCCCGCTTCCGATAACGAAAAACTGGCCGCAGCCATTCGTCCTGCCCTGCCCTGGTTCGTGCTGGTGGAAAATACCCTCAAAACCAGTCTTGGCAACATCAACGCCATGATGCACCCGGCCCCCATGCTGCTGAACACCTCCCGTATCGAGGCGGACCCTTTCGTTCCGTTCCAGTATTACTGGGAGGGCATGACCCCCTCCATTGGAAAATATGTGGAGGCCATGGATCAGGAACGGATTGCCGTTGCCAAGGCCTTGGGGCTTGAGCTACGCACCATCCGGGAGGACTATGTGGCCATGTACCGCTGCGGTGACAAGGACACACCCCTTTACCAGCTTTGTAAAAACAACCCCGGTTATGAGGGCATTATGACTTCCAGCACTTTGGCTACCCGCTATGTTCTGGAGGATATTCCCTTCTCTCTGGAACCGATTCAGGCCATCGCCCAGGTCGCCGGTGTTCCCACACAGAAAATTGATGCCATCGTCACGCTGGGCCGCACCATTTTGGGTCAGCAGATGCAGGTGGGCCGCAACGCGGTCACACTGGGTATTCAGGACTTGACGAGGGAGGCACTTCTGGAGTATATTAATGGTTGAAAAAAACATTGCCAGGAGGTTTTCCCATGCGCACATTCCACAGGCAGTCCCTGAACCAACAGCTTATGGACGTTTTGATTCAGAATATCCTGTCCGGGGATCTCCCCATTGGGCAGCGGCTTCCCCCGGAAGCGGAGCTGGCAGAGCATTTGCAGGTCAGCCGCAACACCCTGCGTGAAGCGCTGAAAACATTGGAAACCTTTGGCATTATTTCTTCTGTCCATGGTCAAGGAACCTTTGTCAGCCCCAACGCCCACCAGCGAATCCCCAATATCGAGATCATTAAGCTGTTGTCCCAGAGTCACGACGCCCAGAGCCTGCTGGATGCCCGTTTGGTCATTGAGCCGGGTCTTGCGAATTTCGCTGCGGAACGCCGGACCGAGGAGGACCTGGAACGGATTGGCGCAAGTGTGGGTGTATTTCTGAACCAAGAGCAGGGGTTGGAGACCTTGTTCCATATGCAGGTGGCACAGGCTGCGGGCAGTCCCGTTCTCTACGGTTACCTGCAGGCGGTTTTCCAGCAATTGCTGCACACCCCCTATCCCCTTGTACAGGAAAAGCTGTTTACAGACTATGCCAGCAGCGAGGTGCGGGAGCACAGGGAGATTCTGGAGGCCATTGCTGACCAGGACGGCGCCTCCGCCCACAACCTGATGTACCTGCATTTGAAACGGCGGTTTAAGATCATGAGTGCTGCGGAGGAATAACCAAAACATCCACCATCAGCGGTTTTTCCCTAAGAGAACCTGTTTTTTAGAATCCGTCAGCACAGTCGGAAACACCCCGGCTGTGCTGGCTTTTTTGAAAAACTGACCAGTCAACAGGTGGTTGAGAGGTCGGTCAACCAACGGTTGGATAGATTTTTTCCCAATGTACGAATAATTGGTAGCATAATTTATCTTTCCCTTGTATAATGGTGTCAGAACATACAGGAGGAACTACTTATGGAACAAACCTTAGGAAAGCGTATCATGCAATACCGCAAGCAACTTGGTTTGACGCAGGATCAGCTGGCAGAGAAGCTGGGTGTCACCCCGCAAGCTGTCAGCAAGTGGGAAAATGACCAATCCTGCCCCGATATCTATATGCTGCCCAAGCTGGCAGACCTGTTTGGAACCACCACGGATACCCTGCTGGGTCACACCGCCATTTCCGTGGGTGAGGTGGTGGACGATGAAAACGACTCCCGCTGGGAGTTTCACTGGGACGGTGGCAGTTGGGGTGCGGTGAGCACCGCCATCTTTGTGCTGCTGGTGGGCGCGCTGCTGTTTGCCGCCCGGTTTCTCCATTGGGACGTAGGGTTTTGGGGCATCGCCTGGCCCTCTGCTCTGCTGGTGTTTGCCCTCTCCTCTCTGCCCAGGCACTTTCATGTTACCAATGTAGTGTGCGCGCTGCTGGGCGGTTATTTCCTTGTGAACAATATAGGCATTTTTGATATTTCTCTGGACAAGAAGCTGATCTTCCCCTGCCTTATTTTGCTGTGCGGCGTGAGCCTTCTGGTAGATGCCCTGCGCAAGCCCAAAAAGAGCCGCTTCCAACTCCACAAAAAGGGAAATCTTTCCCACAAAACCCGAAAGCACTTCGTCCAAGAGAATGAATGTTTCGCCTGCGACCTGAGTTTTGGGGAAACCGCCCACCGGATAACCCTCCCCCGTATCCGCCGGGGTAAAGCCAGTGTGAGTTTTGGATCCCTGGAGGTAGATTTAACCGGCTGCGGTGAAATTGCCGACGGCTGCGAACTGGAAGCCAGCGCCAGTTTTGGATCCCTGGAACTGAAAATACCCAGCCAATACCGGCTGGAGTGCGCCGCGGGCACCAACTTTGGAGATATTTCCATCCACGGACAGGCCGATGAGCCGGTCAAGGGCACCATCACCCTCACTGGACGGGTCAGCTTCGGCGAACTGGAAATCTATTATGTGTAAAATATCACCCTGCCGAAATCGGCAGGGTGAAAATTATGATTGGCAAATGGAACGTTACCGATTGGATGAGACCCCTTGTAAATCCCCTTTTATTACTGGCTGAGGATTTGTTATTGTACAATACGCCACCGGCACAGTGAGTCATGTGTTAATTGACAATCTTTTACTCTTTTGCTATAATGGTGTCCGAAGCATTCAAAAAAGAGGTGCGCTATGAAGTTTCTTAATCCCATAGACGGCGATGTTCTGTTCGCGCCTGCCGATGGCAGGTGTGTAGGCGGAAAGATGTTCGCAACTATAAAATTGCAGTCAACTCCCGGAAATGCCGTGCGCATTAACGGCGTGGATGCGGTGGATAGGAACGGTGTTTTTTCCGCTGAAATCGTTCTGGATGGCTGCAAAAATAAAGTTGAAGCTGTTGACCTTACCTCTGGTGAAAAAATCCAAATGGTAATCTACTGGTTTCGCCACGGTTATCATACCTACCGCCTGGGCGTGGATGATGTGATCTGGTCTCTGGAAAACATTTGGCGTAATCAGGATGTGTATACCTCTATTTTTGACGATCCTTTTATGGCGCTGTACCGGGATCTCCATGAAAAATACGGCACGCCAATACATATGCACATATACTACCAGAACGAGGACGGGAGCTTTAATCTTTCCATGTTCCCGGATAAGTATAAAGAAGAATTTCAGGCAAATTGGCACTGGCTGAAGCTGAGTTTCCATTCCTTTACGGATCAGCCGGACAGGCCTTATCTCCACGCATCCTATGATCAGGTGCTGCAGGAAGGACAGATGGTCTGCAATGAGATCCTCCGGTTTGCCGGCGCAGAAGCCACCTGCCGCGTTACCTCCCAGCATTGGTGTGAGTGCCCGCCTGAGGTATGCCATGCCTTCCGTGATTTGGGATATGACTGTATGGACGGCTACTTCCGTTACGATGAGAACGGTGTGCCTGTGGCTTCCTTCTATTTTGATAATGAGTTGGTAGACCACCTGGCAGACAGAGATTTCTGGGTCAGCCACAGCGATGACGTTCTTTATGTAAAAGACGACATCATCATCAATGAAGTGCCTTTGGCGGATATTGATTCCCAGATGGACGCCATATGCAGTGAGCGGGATAACTGTTTCCTGTATCTGCTGATCCACGAGCAATATTTCTACGAAAAATATTTCAACTATGAGCCGGATTACAGAGAGCGGATCTTTGCCACAGTGGATTGGTGCCACAAACACGGATATACCCCCGAAACCATTACGGCCATCATGGACAAATCCGGATGGACAAGACGGAATAAGACATAAGGAGCAAATAATATGGAACAACTGAGAATGATCCACAAGCTGGAAAACCTGCCCGAGTACACTCTGGCAGAGGGCTTTACCCTGCGGAAATACCAACCCGGTGACGTGCCTGCATGGACACAGATCTGTAGCTATGGCCTGTTGAACGAAAATGAGCTGGCTGACGGTTGGAAGAACTGTATGGAAATTTTTGAGACGCTGGTTCCGGAACGGGATGTGTATTTCATCTGCGATAACACCGGCAAGGCAGTTGCCACCTGCACCGCGTTCCCCCTCTCCGAAACCGTAAGCCTTCTGCATATGCTGGGCGCTTTGCCCGAGGCAAGAGGACACCGTCTGGCCACTTCCATGACAGCCTACGGCGTTCGTAAGATGGCACAGGAAATGCCCGAGGGGAATCGGATGATGCGGCTGAAGTCTGACGACTGGCGTGTCTCCGCTGTCCGCACCTATCTGCAGTGTGGTTTCCAGCCGGTACTGTTTGACACCGGTATGCAGGAGCGGTGGACAGCCATCTGTGATAAGTTGGATATCCACGGCGTGGAAATGCTGGATGATGAGGGAAATCCCACTGGCATTATTCTGTAAAAATGGGTTACGGGAGGGCAGCAATAAGCTGCCCTCTTTTCTTGAACTGTCAACCCCCACTTAGCCAGAGGTTTTCATTTACTTAACCAGACAGAAAAATCTCCCGGATTTCTCCGGGAGATTTTGTGTTATTGGAATTAGCCCTTGATAGCAGCCTGTCCTGCATTGCAGACAGGTAGGCATTTTTATCCGCAGCCGCGCGGCATAGGGTTGGGTACTCTATAACCGCGCCGAAGGCAAGAGGGGAGCAAGTCCCCTCCGCTGCGAAAGAAACAACAGCCTTGTTCTTTCTGCCTTCTACGGTCATTCCAACATGGGTAGCCTGATTGCCATCCAGATTCAGATGCCACTGGAAGTTGGTCTTGCCCTCCGGCACGATCTGTGCAACAAATTTGCGGATCAGATCCGGACTGGGCGTGGGCTGGCTTAAATCCAGAATTTCCTCCAGTGCTGACTGGATCTTACCCCACTCCGGCTGATCCATCTCGATGGTGGGACTGCAGGATTTGGAGTCATATTCCACTTGCAGCTCTTGCAGTTCCTTATCCAGCTTCTTCCGCTGATCCAGGAACTCCTGCTTGGTGATTTCACCGTCTGTCCGCATTTCCAGAAGCATTTCCTTCTTGAACTTGATGCGTTCCATCTTGCCCACGATATTGGATAGGGTGACTCCCTGGGGTCTTGCTGTCTGCAGGCACTTCCGAATCATATCGCAGGTGTGGTCAATCAGGTCCCGCTTATCCTGAAATACCAGTTCGAGGATCTTCTTGCCCATCAGTTCCAGCTTCCAGTCTGCAATCATGGGCTGATCGCAATAGCCGGTATCGTCGGCACCGGCTTTTCTGCGCTGATTGGCAGAGCCGTTGTTCAGAATGTTGTAGCACTGATAACCGTAGGTGTTGGGCTTGTCATCATACTTGTGCCAGACGTTCTTCCGAAAACCGCATCCGCAGGTACAGCGCAGGCGGCTGCCCCAGAGATCCCGGTTCTCTTGAACACAGTGGGTGGTTTTCTTCCCTTTCTTTGCGGAGAAGCTTTCCTTCACACGCCCAGCTTTGATCTCCTGCGCCCGATACCATTCTTCCGGGGTCACGATGGGCGGAAAATCACCCTCGACGCAGATATAGCTGGATTTATCGTGGTTGTTGACCCGCTTCTGCTCCAGGTAGTTATTGCTGTAAGATTTGCCGTAGGCCATCACACCCATATAGGTCTGATTGTTCAGCACCCGGGATACCACACCATGGCTCCACTTATTGATTCCAGATGCATTCAGCCGCCCCATCTCTGTAAGCCGGTTGGCAATTTTACCGGTCCCAATTCCCTCGTTCAAGTACATCTCAAAGATCATGCGAACCGTTTCTGCCTGATCGGGATTGATAACATAGGTGCTGCCAACCCGCTCGTATCCCAGAATGTTGCCAGAACCGTACAGAGTACCTTTTTCCCGGCTGACTTTCTGACCGGCGCGGACACGCTCAGAAACCTTACGGCTTTCCTCCTGTGCCAGAGTCGCCATGAGAGAAAGTCGAAGTTCGCCATCACCATCCATAGTCCAGATGTTATCCTCTACAAAGTACACTTCCACACCGATATTTTTCAGTTCTCTGGTATGTACCAGCGTATCTACCGTATTGCGGGCGAAACGGCAGACCTCGCGGGTCACAATCAAGTCGAACTTACCGGCACGGGCATCTTCCAACATCCGAAGGAATGCAGGACGCTTCTTCGCCTGGGTGCCAGTGATGCCTTCGTCGATGTACTTACCCACCACGGTCCAGTTGGGGTCGTATCGAAGCTGATCGTCGTACCATTGCATCTGGTTCTCCAGTGCAGAAAGCTGAGCTTCATGTTCCGTGGACACACGGCCATAGAAAACGATATTGCGGGGCCGGTTGCGGTCCAAATACCCCCAGGGATTTCCCGACTTGCTTGTGTTAATCATAGTCATTACCTCCTTATAGGTTCATTTTAATAAAAATTAGGCTGCCTGTGAAATGTGCGACGCATCCTTGACCATTTCCTTGGCAGCCTGTAAAGTTTGATAATTGATAAGACCTCTTTCAAAAAGAATCTCCATCAGCTTCAGAGCGGCGTAATCCATATCCAATTCCATGATCACCGCTCCTCTCTGCTGCGCTGCCGCTTTTTCTGATAGTCGGACAGCAGCTTCAGAATGGTTTCCTGAATCCGGGCGGCGGTGTAGCTTTTGGGGAAGAACTTCCGCAAATCCTCTACCCGGAAGCTGATTTTGTCCTGCTGGTTGGCCTTGGGTTCACGAAGTATATCGAAGATCTTGTCCATG
>JAZSRI010000046.1:0-4437 GCA_045538415.1 Faecousia sp.
CTCATAAGAGAGTACTTCCTTAGTAATATATACAGGCCGCTGCTTGCTTTGTTCAAATGTTCGTCCAACATACTCACCGATAATGCCAATACATATGAGCTGAACCGCGCCAAGGAGCAAAATCAGCACGATAATCGTAGCATAACCGGGAATGTCGATGCCGCGAAATAACTTTTCAAATAGTACCAAAAGCAGGTAAAACAGTGCTGCAACCGCAGTGCAGCCTCCAAAAAATGTTGCTATGCGAAGGGGTTTTGTAGAATAACCGATAATGCCCTCTATTGCGTAGTTAAACAGCTTTCTAAAGCTCCACTTGGTTGTTCCGGCGTTGCGTTGGCAGGCAACGTAAGGAATATAACAGGTCTCATAACCGACCCATGCAAAAATTCCCTTGGAGAAACGGTGGTATTCCGCCAGTTCAATAATACTTTCTGCAACACTTCTTCTGAAGGTGCGGAAATCGCTGGTATCCGACTGTAGGTTAACATCGGAGAGCCAGTTTATAATCCGGTAGAAGGATTTCTTGAAGAAGGAAAGGACTTTTCCCTCGTTGCGGCGGTCTTGGTAGGCAGCGACCACATCAAACTCCGGCTTTTCGTCCAGCATACTGACCATGTCTTTTACAATTTCAGGTCTTTGCTGCAAATCCGCATCGATTAGACAGATATATTCACCGCTTGTGTGCTTCAGGCCTGCGTAAAGCCCCGCTTCCTTGCCAAAATTCCTGGAGAAGCGAACTACCTTCACCGGACATTTCTGCTGCGTGAAGAGCTTGCGCAGCTTGTACATGGTTGCGTCTTTGCTGCCGTCATCCACAAAAACGATTTCATAGCTGTAGGCACAACCATCAAAAGCCGCAATGACTGCATCCTGAAAGGCTTCCACATTTTCCGCTTCATTGTAACACGGTACAACCAAAGATAATTTCATATTTATCACCTTGTGTAATGGAGTATCTGTATTATATGCAATTTAAAAATTACTGTCAAGATTTTCAGGGATTTCCCGCAAATTGCGTTGACAGACAGGGGAAAATATGTTATTTTATCATGGATATTTCATAATGCGCTGATGGAAAGGGTTTGAATTGTTCCCTTTGTAGAGAGTGTGCGGCAGGTGAAAGCACACAGGGTTGTTCAAATTGTCGTTCCGGAGCAGGCGCCCTGAACTTCAGTAGGGGAGTACGGGTATGCCCGTTACAGCTGTTGAGTGTCCGTTTTTGCGGAAATTCAGGTGGTACCACGGAAAGTCTATTTTCGCCCTGAGCTGTGTGCTCGGGGTATTTTTTATTCGTAAGGAGTGTTTTTATGGTCAGAGAATTGTCAAAGGTATACGAACCGAAACAAGTGGAATCCAAAATTTATACTATGTGGGAGCAGAACGGTCATTTCCGGCCTTCTGAGAATCATGACGCTAAGCCTTTTACCATTGTGATGCCCCCTCCCAATGTTACCGGTCAGCTTCATATGGGTCACGCAATGGATGCTACTTTGCAGGATACCCTTATCCGTTTTAAGCGTATGCAGGGTTATAATGCCCTTTAGGTCCCCGGTGTGGACCATGCCGGTATCGCTACACAGATCAAGGTGGAGGAAGAACTGCGCAAGGATGGCCTGACCAGATATGACCTGGGTCGGGAAAAGTTCCTGGAAAAAGTTTGGGACTGGAAGCACAAATACGGCAACCGGATTGTGGAACAGCAGAAAAAGCTTGGCGCGTCCTGTGACTGGGAGCGTGCCCGGTTTACCATGGACGAAGGCTGTTCCAATGCTGTACGTGAGGTGTTTGTTTCTCTTTATGAGAAGGGTCTTATCTACAAGGGCAGCCGGATTATTAACTGGTGTCCCCACTGTGTCACAGCACTCTCTGATGCGGAAGTGGAATACGTGGACAAGCCCGGTCACCTGTGGCATATTCGTTACCCTCTTGCTGATGGCAGCGGAGAGGTTGTGGTAGCTACCACCCGTCCTGAAACCATGCTGGGCGATACCGGTGTGTGCGTCAACCCCAATGATGAAAGATACAAGGACATTGTGGGCAAATATGTTATTCTGCCTCTTGTTAATAAAGAGATCCCCATTGTTGCCGACGACTACGCCGAGATGGAATTTGGTACCGGATGTGTCAAGATGACACCGGCCCATGACCCCAACGACTTTGAGGTTGGCTTGCGTCATAATCTGGATGTGATCCGTGTTCTGGACGATAACGGTGTTGTAAACAGCTACGGCGGCAAGTACGAGGGTATGGACCGTTATGAGGCCAGAAAAGCTATCGTTGCGGACCTGCAGGAGCAGGGTTACCTTGTGAAGATAGAAGATCATGCTCATAACGTAGGCACTTGCTATCGCTGCCATAATGATGTGGAGCCGATTATTTCCGCCCAGTGGTTTGTGAAGATGAAGCCCCTTGCGCAGGAGGCAATCCGTGTTGTAAAAGACGGTGAGACAAAGTTCGTTCCTGAACGCTTTACAAAGACTTATCTCAACTGGATGGAAAATGTCCGTGACTGGTGTATTTCCCGTCAGCTGTGGTGGGGTCACCAGATCCCTGCATGGACATGCGCGGACTGCGGCCATATCACTGTGTCCAGAGAGGACGCATGCAAGTGTGAAAAGTGCGGAAGCACCAATATCGAACGGGATCCCGACGTTCTGGATACCTGGTTCAGCTCCGCTCTGTGGCCCTTTGAGACTTTGGGCTGGCCGGAAAATACGGAGGATCTGAACTATTTCTATCCCACAGATGTGCTTGTAACCGGCTACGACATTATTTTCTTCTGGGTGGCAAGAATGATTTTCTCCGGCTGTGAGCATACCGGAAAGACACCCTTCCACACAGTTCTGATTCATGGTCTTGTCCGTGATGACAAGGGCAGAAAAATGTCCAAATCTCTCGGAAACGGCATTGATCCCCTGGAGATGATTGACAAGTACGGCTGCGATGCCCTGCGCATGAACATGGTCACCGGCAATGCACCAGGTAACGATATGCGTTTCTATGTGGAGCGCTGTGAGGCGATGCGTAATTTTGCCAACAAGCTGTGGAACGCCTCCCGGTATGTTCTGATGAATCTGCCGGAGGATGCAAAGAATGCTCTGCCTGAGGCCGGGCAGCTGACCATTGCGGATAAGTGGGTTCTGAGCAAGTTAAATACCCTGATTGCGGAAGTAACAGAGAATCTTGAGAAGTATGAGCTTGGTGTGGCTGTTCAAAAGGTTTACGATTTCCTGTGGGACACCTACTGTGACTGGTATATTGAGCTTACCAAGGCAAGACTGTACAGTGACGATCCTGCGCAGAAGGCCAGCGCTCTGCAGGTTCTGGTCTATGTGCTGGATCAGACCCTCAGATTGCTGCACCCCTTCATGCCGTTTATTACCGAAGAAATCTGGCAGAGCCTGCCCCATGATGGGGATGCGCTGATTGTGGCAAAGTGGCCCGAATACAGTGAGACCTTGCAGTTTAAGGCAGAAGAAGCGCAAATGGAATCTGTCATGGATGCCATTCGTACCATCCGCAACCGCCGGGCAGAGATGAACGTCCCCCCCTCTAAAAAGGCAGCGCTTTACGTGCTTACCTCTAAGCCCACTGTATTTTCCGAGGGTGAGGGCTTCATTCAGAGACTTGCCTATGCAGATCAGGTGACCATTCTGAATGCGGAACCTGAAAATATTGACGGAATGGTGTGCTGCACAACCGCTGACGCAAAGCTGTATATCCCCATGGGTCAGCTGGTGGATGTGGCAAAGGAACTGGAGCGGATCGAAAAGGAACTGGAAAAAGCCAGAAAGAATCTGGCAGGCTTGGAGGGCAAGCTCTCCAACGAGAACTTTATCTCCAGAGCACCGGAAGCTGTTGTTGCCGCGGAACGTGAAAAGGCCGCAAAGGCTAAGGCGCTGATCGCGCAGCTGGAAGAAAGTAAAGCAGCGATGGAGAAGTTATAATAATTGAAATTAGTGGCATACAGCGCAAGTGCTGTATGCCACTAATTTTTTGTCTGCACCAAATTGCGACGGAAATTCTTGCAATGGAGTATCTATACTAATTACATCACAAAAGGAGGAGATAGTTTGCATTTAACAAGTTTTTTGCAGAATGGGGAATTAACTGTGGCACTCACAGGAGAAATCGACCACCACTGCGCAAAATCCCATATACAAATGATTACCTCAAAAATTGAGGCCTATGCCCCACATACATGTGTTCTGGATTTTCAGGATGTTGTCTTTATGGATTCATCCGGCATTGCTGTTGTTATCAATGCGTTGCGGACGATGAACAGGGTGGACGGAAAATTATTTCTATCAGGCCTAAAGTCCCAGCCGATGAAGGTGCTCCAGACATCAGGGGTAGATAAGCTTGTACAAATGAAGGAGATGGTATTGTGAAATTTGAAAATTATATGACCTTGGAGTTTCCCAGCAGGTCAGCCAA
>JAZSRI010000004.1:0-21613 GCA_045538415.1 Faecousia sp.
GAGCTTGACACAGAAGGTCGGTTGATAACCTTACACTATCCTAATTTTTCTCTTGTGACCTGTTATACCCCCAATGCGCAGCGTGAGCTTGCGCGCATTGACCATAGACTTGCATGGGAAGAAGCGTTTTCTAATTATCTGTGTAATTTGGATGAGCAGCGACCTGTGATTGTGTGTGGCGACCTGAATGTGGCGCACCGGGAAATTGACCTTAAGAATCCAGCGTCCAACCGGGGAAGCGCAGGCTTTTCCGACCAGGAACGCTCCGCTTTCTCAGACCTGCTGAGCAAAGGCTTTACAGATACCTTCCGGTATCTTCATCCTGACCAGACGGGTGCATACTCCTGGTGGAGCTATATGTACAACGCCCGAAAGAACAACGCAGGCTGGAGGATAGACTATTTTCTGGTCTCCCAGCGGATTCAGGAAAAGATTTCAGACGCGTCCATACATGCGGATGTATATGGCTCTGACCACTGCCCTGTCAGCCTTGCTCTTGAGCTATAATGCCGGTTTGCCCCTTTTCCGTTACAAGTCGGGAAAGGGGTAATTTTTCAATGTATTTAAAATTTTCTCCGGGTACTATGGGATAGAATTGCCCGCTTTTCTCGCCGTTGTGCCTTATATAAAAGGACATGGGTGGTTGTACATTCTTTGCGGGTATCTTTGTATGTACTTGATACCCATCTATCCTTTTTAGACAGATTCCAAGGTCTATCTCCCCTGCTCCGCATTTGAGAACCATTCTGTACATACCGTCTGGTTCTGCCCGGAAGCATCCGTCAATACTGTAATACAGCCCTGTTTTTTCCAATATCGCGATACCACAGGATTCGCCTGCTAATGTGATTTCATAACGCTGTGACATAAAGACCCCCCTGTCGCAAATATATGCGGCAAGGGGGTTAATTATCTTAGGTGATTCGGTTGTCGCCCAAACCAAAACTGACTGCAATGGCATCATCCACCAACTGCATCTGTTTTTCGTCCAAATGGCCCATATGCTCTTTCAGTCTGCGTTTATCGATGGTTCTTATCTGTTCCAGCAGGATTACCGAGTCCTTGCTCAGCCCAACGCTTCCACCAATGATATTGATGTGGGTTGGGAGTCTTGCTTTTCCCGTCTGACTGGTAATGGCTGCTGCAATGACTGTAGGAGAATGGCGGTTGCCTGTATCATTCTGGACGATCAGGACAGGACGTGTTCCACCCTGTTCACTACCTACCACAGGCGACAGATCCGCATAGAAGATATCGCCGCGTCTTACTGTGCTGTCCATACACTTCACACTCCGTGAGAAATCATTGCCACGCTACCGGATATCTCCATATGTAACGAGGCTATAAGTATTTTCCCACGCAACACAGGAAATTATACGGTATTGTCCGCATTTTATCCTATGCTAAATACGTCAAAATGCTACACTACAACAAAATTCTCTACTTCCATTGACAATATTCTTCTTCCCTGCCAGAGAATCTGGCAATAATCCGGCGAACCGTTTTCACTGAACCAAAAATCCAGCGTAAGAGCCTGTTCGTCATAGGTGTCATGGATCACTGCGTGAATACCATCTTCGTCTTTACCTGCCCCGATAATATAACCGCCTCTAAGGGTTTTCATCATCAGCCACGGCGCGCTGACCGGAACTACCAAACCGTCTGCAAGGGTTTCAAATGCCAGCACCTTGTCATCAAAGGTAAGCTTTCCGCCGCTATCGACAACCATTCCTGATATCCCAGCGATTGTTTCCGGCTGAACCACAGTGAAGGACATATTCCCCATATCATCAAACTGACAATCCATGGTGAATACGTATATTTCGTCAGTATAGTCGGCGGTTACGGTTGCTGTGAAGGAACAGCTTTCGGAACTTTGAATTTTTTCTCTTATCTGCAGAACCGTATTCAGTTCTCTGTTTTCACTGCCGCACCCTGTCAGCAGGAAGAAGAAACACACCAAACAAATCAGACGCTTCAATCAACCACATCCTATTTTAGTAGTCGCGGCAAGACCTGGAGCATGTCTGATGGCAGCATACCGTATTGACCGATTTCCTTACTGCAGATGTCACCGGCAGCGCCGTGAAGCCAGGCACCGCATGCAACTGCCTCAAGGGCAGGCAGCCCCTGTCCAATGAGTGCAGAAATCATACCCGCCAGAACATCACCGCTCCCACCAACCGCCATACCGGGATTCCCGGTGGGATTGATATATGTACAATTCCCGTCAGTTATAACAGTTTGGTGTCCTTTCAACAGAATAATAACATTAAGCTGCCTTGCCATCTCTTCTGCGGCGGTAATACGGTCGCAATCACATCGGCCGCCAAATCTCTTAAACTCGCCCATGTGGGGGGTCAAGACGGTTGTCCACGGCCTGTCGCGCAAAATATCCTTATGCGCTTGCAGAACATTTATGCCATCCGCGTCCAAAATCACCGGGCCTTTAAAGTGTTCCAAAACGTAGCAGACCACTGCTTCTGTACCCGCAGACATGCCAATACCTGGGCCGATGAGTACAACGTTTTTATTCTGCACCGCCAGTTCGATTTGTGGCAATGCTGAGGAAGAAAGCATCGCCCCATCATCCGGCAGAGGAAATACGACAGGTTCTGTTAGTTTGATTGCCTCAATGGCGTAAATATTCTCCGGAACACCAAGAAACACAAGACCAGCGCCTGTACGAAGAGCTCCCATTGCCGCCAGAGATGCGGCACCTGTATATCCCCGGCTTCCGCACAGCAGAAGGATTCTTCCAAAATCATTTTTATTCCCGTCCACTTTCCGGTCCGGCAGCATTGCCAGAACCTTTTCATGATCCAACTGCATAGCGCACCTCCGTACGTCATCGTAATCTACAGTAATGATTGGGAAAATAGTAACATATTGGACTTTATTCGTCAAGAACAGGAAATTATGCTTGCTTTTCTATGGTATTTGTGCTATTATCAGTTGCGATGATTTAAAAGCAATGATTGGGTTGCCTTGTACTGATTTCACGGTTACAGAGAGAGCGGGTGTGGTGGAAACCGCTTGCGTGCATTACCGGGCCTTCCCCCAGGAGCTGCTGCCTGAACTGTCAGTAGGGTTTGCCGGTTGACTCCGTTAAATGTCTAAGGTGTGTCAGCACCGAAAGTGCGCCGTAAGGCGAATTGCGGGTGGTACCGCGGAGGAAAGTCCTTCGTCCCGATACAGGGATGATGGGCTTATTTTTATTGGAAATACTGTTTTCAGGAAGGAGAACATGGAATGAAGAACCAGTTGGAGCAAATTAAACAGCAAGCGATTGAAGCGCTGAACAAGGCCTCCACACCTGCCGCTTTGGAGGATCTGCGCGTTCGGTTTTTAGGAAAGAAGGGAGAATTGACCGCTGTTCTGAAGCAGATGGGCAAGCTCTCCGCAGAGGAGCGTCCTGTTATGGGTCAGCTTGCCAACTCTGTCCGCGCTGTTATCGAACAGGAGCTAGAGCAGCGCAAGACCGAAATCAACGCCGCTGTATTGGAAGCAAAGCTTGCAAGTGAAGCCATTGATGTCACCATTCCCGGTAATGAGGTCGTCATGGGTCATCAGCATCCCATGAATCAGGTGCTGGACCAGATTAAGGAAATCTTTGTGGGTCTTGGCTATCAGGTAGTAGATGGCCCCGAGGTTGAGCTGGCAAGCTACAACTTCACACGGCTCAATATTGAGGATGGTCACCCCTCCCGTGATCGCAGCGACACCTTCTACTTTAATGATGACGATTCTGTTCTGCTGCGCACCCAGACCAGCCCCATGCAGATCCGTTATATGGAAGTAAATAAGCCTCCCCTTTGCATGCTGGCTCCCGGCCGTGTGTTCCGTAAAGACGAAGCTGATGCCACCCACTCCCCCATGTTCCACCAGATCGAGGGACTTGTTGTGGACGAACACATCACCATGGGTGACCTGAAGGGCGCCCTTGTGGCGATCATGAAGAAAATCTACGGCGAGGATTCTGTGATGCGGTTCCGCCCCCATCACTTCCCCTTCACCGAACCCAGCTGCGAAATGGACATGCAGTGCCATAAGTGCCACGGTACAGGTGAAGTTGACGGTCAGGTCTGCTCTACCTGTCACGGAGAAGGCTGGATTGAACTGCTTGGTGCCGGCATGGTGCATCCTGATGTGCTGGCAAACTGCGGTATTGACCCTGAGAAATACTCCGGCTTCGCGTTTGGTATGGGTCTGGAGCGTATGGCCATGGGCAGATTGCGCATCAACGATCTGCGTCTGATTTTTGACAATGATGTCCGGTTCCTGGACCAGTTCTAACAGGAGGTAACAGGCAATGAAGCTTAACAGAAAATGGATTAACGAAGAATTTGTGGACCTGTCTGCGGTCTCCGACAAAGAATATGTGGAAAAAATGACCATCTTTGGTCAGAAGGTGGAGACCTATGAGCGCCTGGACAGTGAAATCAAGAATGTTGTGGTAGGCAAAGTGGTCTCCATCGTCCGTCACGAGAATTCCGACCACATGTGGGTCTGTCAGGTGGATGTGGGCGATGCTGAGCCTGTACAGATCGTCACCGGCGCCCAGAATGTGCAGCAGGGCGACTTGGTTCCCGCTGCGCTGCATAACTCCTGGCTGCCCGGTGGTGTGCATATTACCAAAGGCAAACTCCGTGGCGAAAAGTCCAACGGTATGCTCTGCTCCTTCCAGGAACTGGGACTGACCGAACATGATCTGCCCGGAGTGTTTGCTGATGGCATTTGGGTTCTCAATGAGGAAAACTGCAAGCCCGGCGATGATATGAATGACGTGATCGGCAACCGTGACACGGTTGTGGATTTTGAAATTACAAACAACCGTCCCGACTGCTACTCCATTATCGGTCTTGCCCGTGAATCCGCTGCTGCCTTTGGCATGCAGATGCGCCATCACGAACCGATTGTTAACGGCAGTGATGCCGGTTCCATGTACGACATGCTGGATGTTGAAGTTCCCGCAGAGGCTCTTTGCAACCGCTACACCTCCCGTGTAGTCAAGAATGTAAAGATCGCCCCCTCCCCCAAGTGGCTTCGTCAGCGGTTACGGGCAAACGGTGTCCGCCCCATTAACAACATTGTGGATATCACCAACTATGTTATGCTGGAGTACGGCCAGCCCATGCACGCCTTCGACTACCGCTACGTTTCTTCCGGTAAAATCATTGTCCGTGAGGCGGAAGAAGGCGAGTCCCTCACCACGCTGGACGGTGTTGTCCGTCCCCTGAAGCCCGGAATGCTGGTCATTGCTGACGAAAATAAGCCCATTGGTCTTGCAGGCATTATGGGCGGTGAGAATTCCGAGATCAAGGATGATACCACCACCGTTGTTTTTGAATCCGCAAACTTTAACGGTACCTCTATCCGCCAGACAGCACTTGCCTTGGGTATGCGCACAGAGGCATCCGGAAAATTTGAGAAGAACCTGGATCCCATGATGACCATGCCCGCAGTACAGCGCGCTTGCGAACTGGTAGAGATGCTCCAGTGCGGCGATGTCCTCGATGGAATTATTGATATCGTGAATTACGTGCCTCAGCCCAAGACCGTTGCGTTGGAAGTGGGTAAGATCAACGCTCTGCTGGGCACTGAGATTTCCAGAGAAGAAATGGTGAAATATTTGAACCTTCTGGAGATTGAAGTGGATGGCGATACCATCCATGTTCCCTCCTGGCGCCCTGACCTGAACCTGATGGCGGATATTGCGGAGGAAGTGGGTCGTTCCTACGGCTATAACGAAATCCCCACCACCGCTTTTAAGACCTCTACCCAGGGTGGCTACTCTGCCATCATGAAGCTGGAAAGCAAAACCGGTTCTCTGTGCCGCAGCCTTGGTTATAATGAAATTATCACCTACTCCTTTGTTTCTCCCACTATTTTTGACCAGATTCGTCTGCCTGAAGATTCTCCCTTGCGTAACACCCTGCGGATCCAGAACCCTCTTGGTGAGGATACTTCTGTGATGCGTACCACTGCCCTGCCCTCCATGCTTGACATACTGTCAAGAAACAACGCATACCATAACAAGGCCGCAAAGCTGTATGAACTTGCAAAAATCTATCTTCCTGTTTCCGGTAATGTTCTTCCCGAGGAACCCAAGATTCTGGTTTTGGGAACCTATGGAGCTAACGAGAATTTCTTCTCGCTGAAGGGCGAGCTTGAGGCTGTATTTGCAGGACTGCGGGTTAAGAAGACAAGCTACCGTGCCGTCAGCAATAATCCCACCTATCACCCCGGTCGCTGCGCGGCAGTGTATGTGGAAGGCACACAGGTCGGTGTAATGGGCCAAATCCATCCCCTTGTGGCTAAAAACTATGGCATTGACTGTGATGTGTACTGCGCGGAAATTAACTTTACTGAGCTTGCAGACCATCTGCTGCCCGATGCCACTTATACTCCTCTGCCCAAGTATCCTACCATCACCCGTGATATTTCCGTGGTTTGCGATGAGACTGTTACAGTTGCGGATGCGGAAGCAGTTATCACCCAGAGCGCTGGCAAGCTGCTGCGTAAGATCCGCCTGTTTGACATTTACCGCGGTACCGGTATTGCCGAGGGGAAGAAGAGTTTGGCATTCTCCTTGGAGCTGCGTGCGGATGACCGTACACTGACCGATACCGACTCTGAGCAGGTTATCGGCAATGTGCTGGCTGCCCTTAAGGAAAAACTCGCCGCAGTTCTCCGCTAAAGAGTAAATTTCAGGTAAATTTCTTAAATAATGCTTTACACTCCCGGTTATTTGGGGTATAATTATCTATTATACGGAAGGAGGTCGTTACCATGACGGAAAACAGCCAAAATACTATTAAATTTACAGTACCCAATGATGATAAAGAGAATATGCACACCGTTCTCCGCAATGTGTTCGATGCTCTTAACGAAAAGGGTTATAACCCCATTAACCAGATCGTCGGATATCTTCTTACAGAGGATCCCACCTATATCACAAATTACAACAATGCCCGCAGCATGATTTGTAAACTGGATAGGGATGAGCTTCTGCAGGATCTGGTGCGCAGCTACCTGTTCGACAAATAAAATCCTGCCGGGAGGCTTTTGCCACCGCAAAAGCCTCCCTTTTCATGTCATTATAAAGTGGAGGTATACTATGTCTGAAGAAAAGTCTGTACTGACATATAAGGGACACCCCCTGATGCGCAAGGACAACCTTATCTACTATGGCTCTATGGCAGACAGCCATATTGTTATGCTTCAGGTTCTGGAAACCAAGAAGCTGGCAGATATGGATATTGCCACACGGGTTTCTGTGCAGCTGCAGCTGACAGATCCCTCTGTGAAGAGCAGAGACAGAGTCGTGAAGAGAAGCGAAAAAGCTGGTCTTTACACTGCGCTGGACGTTGGCTGCGTTTGGTTGGAGCGTGCCCTGGCTGGTAAGTAATAAAAAACCGGTATCCAATGGATGCCGGTTTTTTTACGTCTTTTTGTCGATTTATGATTGAAAATAGTCAGCGTTTTGGATATAATAACACAAAGCTGTGTATGGAGGAGATATAGATGGAAGATCATGATATCAGACGGCCCTATCCTCCCGTCAGAAGAAGAAAGAAAATTCCCAAGTGGAAGCGCGTACTTCGTAAGTATTGGCCGCCAATCCGCATGTGCTTGGTTCTGCTGTGCTGCATTGGTCTCATCACTTGGGGAATCAGCGCCATTGTCAGTGCTGTAAAAGATAATACGGAAACAACTCCGCCGGAAACCCCGCCTCCGGAAACTACGGAACCCACACTTTCGGCCGCCGAAATACAGGAGATGGCAGATGCCTGCCTTGCTGAAGCAGAATTCATTGCTGCCGGCTATGACTATGCCCGCGCAATCAAAATCCTCCAGGATTTTGAGTATTACAATGATTCCCCGGCTCTGTCCCAAAAAGTTACCGAATATCAGCAGCTGGACGCAAAGCTGATTCCTTACCCTCTCATGAATGAGATCACACATGTGTTTTTCCACTCGCTGATTGTTGATACGGATCGGGCCTTTGATGGCGAATATACCGAAGATGGCTACAATCTGTATATGACCACAATCCCAGAGTTTGAAGCCATGCTTCAGCAAATGTATGACCGGGGTTATGTACTTGTGACCCCCTATGATGTTGCCTATGAAGTCACTGATGAAACAGGCACATATTTCACCTATGGTAATATCCGTCTGCCGGAGGGTAAAATACCTTTCATTATGAGTCAGGACGATGTAAATTACTACGGCTACATGATTTCTGACGAAAGCGGTGTTGAGGACAACCCGGTACGCCCCAGCACAGACGGCGATGGATTTGCCCACCGTTTGGTGGTAGGCGAAGACGGATTCCCCACCTGCGAGTATATGGATGCGGATGGAAATATCACCACAGGAGATTACGACCTGGTTCCGGTGCTGGAGAAGTTTATTCAGGCTCATCCTGATTTTTCTTATCATGGTGCCCGTGCGGTTCTGGGTGTCACCGGTTATGAGGGTGTATTAGGTTACCGGACAAAACCCGCTTATGAGGCAAGATTGGGCGCTGATGCCTACAAAAAGGAAATCGAGGAAGCGAAGATTGTTGCTGACTGCCTGAAAGAACACGGTTGGATTCTGGCAAGCCACTCCTACGGTCATCCTGCCTATGGGCAGCTCACCGCTGATCGTGTAGAGACTGATTCGGATAAGTGGGAGGCTACCTGCGAGTATATTATCGGACCGACGGATATTATCCTCTACCCTCATGGCTCTGATATTGCCGGTATAGAGAAATACGATTTTAACAACGCCAAATTTACCGCACTGTATAATGACGGCTACCGCTACTTCTTTAACGTGGACAGCCATATCAGTTGGTCTCAGCTCGGGGAGAATTACTTCCGTGGCGGCAGAAGAAATCTGGACGGTTACCGCATGTACCACAATCCGGATATGCTTTCAGACCTGTTCGATGTAGCCACTGTTTTTGACAGTGCAAGACCTACACCGGTTCCCAGCATATAGTTCCAGCTTTAGCCACCGTTTCTATTTATTAGAAACGGTGGCTTTTATATTTTTCTGCATTTTGCGTATACTAGCGAAAAACAAAGAGGTGAACTATGGAAAATTTGCATTGCGGGACACAGAGTTTTCAGCTAAAAAACCCGCCAACAATCATAAACTGGGCCAGTGTTGTTGGAAAAAAGGAATCGGAAGGGCCACTTGTTAACTACTTCGATGTCGTACAAAAGGACACCTACTTCGGACAAAAAACATGGGAACAGGCTGAAAAAAGGATGCAGCAGCTAGCTTTACAAACCCTTGCGAAGAAAGAGAGTATGACCATTCACGATTTTAGCCTTGTCTTCTCAGGCGACTTGTTGAACCAGTGTATAGGGTCGTCTTTCACACTTAGAAATACTTCTGTGCCACATTTGGGTCTGTACGGCGCATGTTCCACCATGGCTGAGAGTCTTTTGTTGGCATCCATGGCTGTTGACGGCGGTTATTTCGACAAGGTGGTGGCAATGACCTCATCCCACTTCGCCTCCTCTGAAAGGCAGTACCGGTTTCCTCTTGGCTACGGCGGTCAGCGCACACCTACCTCCCAGTGGACGGTTACCGGTTCCGGTGCCGCACTGCTGTGCGCAAAAGGCAGCGGTCCAAAAATTACGGAATGTACAGTTGGAACTGTTACTGATCTTGGCATCACTGATGCCAACAACATGGGACCTGCTATGGCGCCAGCAGCTCTGTCTACCATCAAAGCCCATTTTAATGACTTTGGTGTTACCGCAAACGATTTTGATTTGATTGTAACCGGTGACCTGGGGCAGTTAGGAAAAGAGGTTCTGCTAACCTTAGCAAAGAATGAGGGTATCCCACTTGGGGGAAAACTTGCTGACTGCGGAACAATGATATTTGACCTTCAGAAGCAGGATGTACACGCCGGTGGCTCCGGCTGTGGATGCAGTGCTGTGACCCTTTGTGGGTATTTATTGGAACAACTGAAAAAGAAGAAATTAAATAAAATACTGTTTTGCGGAACAGGCGCATTGCTCTCCCCTACTTCCGTTCAGCAGGGTTTACCAATACCCGGCGTATGTCATGCCGTTTCTATTGTTGGAGGTTAATTAGATGGACTATGTAAAAGCCTTTATTGTCGGTGGTATCCTTTGCGTGATCGGACAGCTTCTGATCGACAAGACAAAACTGACACCTGCAAGGATTCTGGTAGGCTATGTAGTTGCCGGTGTGATACTTGGCGCAGTTGGACTTTATAAACCTCTTGTTGAGTTTGCGGGTGCAGGCGCAACCGTACCACTGACCGGTTTTGGCTTCACCCTGTTTAAGGGAGTAAAGGAAGCTGTGGACCAGAACGGTTTTATAGGAATCCTGACAGGCGGACTGAAGGCAGCATCCGGAGGAATCACTGCAGCGATTGTGGCAGGATTGCTTGCAAGTGTTCTGTTCAAGGCCAGGGATAAATCCTGAATATCAGGGCATACTGACCCTGCGGATATCCGCTACTAAATTTGGAGGTTATTTATCATGAATAACAAGAACCAGAATCAGCAGAACAACCAGAACAACCAGAATAACCAGAGCAACCAGAACAACCAGAATCAGCAGAACAACCAGAATCAGCGCAGCAATCAGAACTACCAGAACCAGCGCTAAAGAAAACGCCGAAAGGATTATTCCTTTCGGCATTTCTTATTCTACACCTTAAAAAGTTTTCCAAGTTTAAAGAAGTACAAATAAGAATCTTTTACAGGCCTCTGGTAAATCTCCTCCATTGCATCCCGGTATGTATGGACCTGTATTGTGTATTTTTTAACCGCTTCGGCAACAGTATTGGACGTGACGTTATCTGTCTTAAAATCAATGATTGTAATCCCGTCATCGTCAATGATTCCGCAGTCCACAACACCTTGAAGGAGAATTTTTTCATTCTTTACATTGGGATAGTATTTTTCCGCATCCATAAGGACAGAAAATTTGAATTCACGCACCACAGTAGGGCTTTTTAGAAGCTTCTCCCCTAAAGGAGTCTTGAAAAATGCAACGATCTGGCTGCAATCTATACTGTCCGCCTGCTGTATAGTCAAAAGATTCTCCTGTGCAAGGCGGATGACTTCTCTGCGCACAGAGGAGGTATCCGTACAAGCCTCATACCGGATATACTGCATAACAAGATGCATCACGGTGCCGTACTCTTTTCCTGTGTTTTCTTTTTCGGAAAAGGCTGCTTTTCTGAATGGACGATGGAAGATTTTCACCACCCCATCCGCAATCTCCTGATCCTTGATACGTCCCTTCAGTTGGGTCGCCGTTTGCTTGGACGGAGTAGTAGTGGCAGGATTATGGGGATAACTGAACCCAAGAGAAGTTTTCATTTTTTCCACCTGTTTTGCCAGCCTATCATCGCCCACGCTCTCATTCACAGGAACCGCGTCTGTTTCCTCCCCTGCCTGTACAATCGCGATTTTCCAAATAGGTTCGGAATACACCGTATCCCCGGGATTCCCACCAAGCGCAAAGAATGTTCCAGCCTCCGTCCTGCCCATGGCAGTCTGGAGCACCCATTCACCTGGGCAAGATACGGACGATGCCAGCAATAGATTCCCGGAATGTGTTTTCCGCAATGCTATATCCTTGAGATCCGCTTCCAGATTCTTTACCGCATAGGTCATAATCAACCGGTCTCTGGCCCGTGTCATGGCAACATACAGTACACGTAATTCTTCAGAAAGTCCTTCTTCCAGAATCCTTCTGGAAATTGCCCGCTTTGCCACAGAGGGATATCTTATACGAAGTTTAGAATCCACACAGCCCAGCCCCAGGCCAAACTCCTTATGGCACAATACCTGATCATGAGCGCTTTCCTCATTAAAACGCCTTGACAAGCCACACAGGAATACCACAGGAAACTCCAGACCCTTTGACTTATGAATACTCATAATGGTTACGCCGTCTGCAACGCCATCAGTTCCGCTAACAGACAGGCCACGTTGCTTCAATGCGTCAACCCGTTCAAGAAAATACGGCAGGTCACGCCTTCCGGCAGTTTCAAAGTCTGATGCTATCTTGCAGAAGGTACACAGGTTATCTTCCCGGATATCACCCTCTTCCATCGCTGAATATATCTGCAAAAGCCGTGTTCTTTCAAATACATGCAGGATCAGTTCGCTGATAGAATCCATACCCGCATCAGTTCGCAGTGCATTCAGCACAGTCACAAAATCCTTACACTTCTTTGTGTCGCATTTTTGAACCGCGTCAAAGAACGAACACCTTTTATCCTGTGTTCTGATAACAGCCAATTCCTCTGCTGTGAAGGCAAATACCGGACTCGCCATAGCCGCAATTAGTGGTATATCCTGAAGTGGGTTATCAACGATCTGCAAAATGCTAATCAGCACGTTAATCTCATCCGCTGCCAGCAGATTTCCGCTGTCGCCGGTTGAACAGCGAATACCACGTTTTTCCAGTGCGTACTGAAATTCAGCGCCAACAGATCCCGGTGAACGCAGGAGTATCACAATATCGTTAGGTTCAATAGGACGAAGTGCTTCTCCCTGGCGGATCATATGGGTTCCATCCAGCAGCTGCACAACTCTCTCTGCCACCACGGATGCTTCCTCAGCATAGGTGTCACTTTCAACCTCTACGCCGTACAGCTCCACCTCCGGCTCACCTAAGGAAATGTGAGGGACACCCTCACGAAGCATTTCTTCCTCACCGTACGCAAGTCCGCCAACTTTCTGGGACATGCAGTTTTCAAAAACACTGTTCACGCAGCTGAGAATTCCGTTGGAAGATCGGAAATTGCTGCTGAGCAGGACCTTTCTTCCCTGCCCATCCGTAGCCTCATCTGCCGGCATATAGCAGTTATACTTTTCCAGAAAGATCCCCGGGTCAGCCAGACGGAACTGGTAAATAGACTGCTTTACATCTCCAACCATGAAGCAATTTTGACGTTTTCTTGTAAGTACATCAAAAATCGCGTCTTGAACCCCGTTGGAATCCTGATACTCGTCCACCATAATCTCTCGGAATCGTTCACTCAGTTCCTTTGCCGCAGACGTTGGACCGCTGCGTTTTCTGCCAAGGAGCAGGTCAAGGGTTCTGTGCTCCAGATCCGAGAAATCCAGAATTCTTCTGCTGTTTTTCCTCTTTTGGTATTCATTCTTAAAGGCGAATACCATCTGTACCAGTCCCCGTGCCGCATCATTTGCTTCCCGCAAATCATCCAGAAGCTGACTGCTGTCGTCAGAAAAAGCGGAAAGTTTTTTCTCAAGCGCAGCCTTACAGGCGCCTCGTACTGCCTTCATTTGTTCCTGCAGCTGCAAATCCGTACATTTCTTTGGAAATGTGAGCCGGCCGTAGTCAATTGCTTTTACCGACATTACTTCATCCCAAGTTGTACACTCCCAAAGTCTGTCCAGTTGCTGTATGGTTGCTTCAAACAGCGCCGCCGGTTTTTCAAAACCGTCTGTCCTGTGTGCCCGCTTTGCGCAGCTGGCCAGGGCATCACGGTGCATTTTTACGCAAAACATTAAATCGCCTATAAGATAACTGCCCCATTTTGTCTGGGAAACATCGGTTATTTCAGATGTTTCGCCATCCAGAACGCACTGCCTTAGCCACTGTTCCGGGTCTAAATGACACATGGCGCTGTTATAAAACTTTAGGATGATTTCAGGGATTTGCCGGTCATCCCGACCAAAGCCTTGAGAATCTATAAAGCTGGAAAAATAGGGATCTTCACCCATTTTCTCGTAGGCCGTGTTCAGAACCGATTCCAGCGCTTGCTGCTGAAGCTGGGCACATTCCATCTCGTCCCCAACCCGAAAATCCGGAGAGATGTCCAGTTTATAGGCGTATTCCTTCAATATGTTGCCGCAGAAAGAATGGACAGTAGAGATATTGGCTAGGTAGAGCCGCTGCATCTGTCTTTGCAGGTGTCTGTTATCCGGCTCCTCAGCGATCAACTCTACCAGCTTTTTACTAATCTTACCACGAAGCTCCGAAGCAGCTGCCTTTGTGTAGGTGATAATCAGAAAATCATCCACATTTGCCGGATCGGCAGTGTCTGTAACATAGCTCATGAGCCTGTCCACCAAAACCTTTGTTTTGCCGGAACCGGCAGCCGCGGAAACAAGGAGTTTACCGCCCCTGTTATGTACAGCAGTATACTGCTGCTGTGTTAACTTTTCAGCCAAGCTCCTTCAACTCCCTTCCAATCTCCTCCCAGAACCGCTGTGCGTTCATAGCCTTATAATCCCTGCGTCCTTCAACGTACTCAGGATGACATACCGCACCATATGGACAATACGCGCATGCGTTGTGGGCGCTGCCTCTGGTATATGGATTGGCATCCACACTGCCTGCGGCAATCTTGTCTACCATATGACCCAGCAGCCGATTGATATAGGCTTCCAGCATTCGCAATTGCTCCCGGTCTGCAAGGTCACCGCTGATAGTGCCATCTTTTTTCCTTGTATAACCCAGTCTTACCGGTTTGTCACCAGGCTCCATAGCTCTGAGAATCTGCTCGTCATCCAACAGAAGTCCCTTACGTTTCCATAATTTCTGCCGGGCAAGTTCTGCCTCCTCCGATGACACTGCGCCCTCAGTGGCTATCAGCGGCGCTCTGGTGAGAAAATACTGCACCCCTGCAGAAATAGGATTTTCACCCAAAAGGCTCTGTCCGGAGTGCTCAAGGGCGAACAGATACAGTAACATCTGCAGGCCAAGCCCATTGAAAACATCGCAGTAGTCGAAATCTTTCTTTCCCGTCTTATAGTCCACCACACGGAAATAGTTTCTGCCATCTTCCGTCCAGCTGTCTACCCTGTCCACAAAACCCCGGAGCTGTGCCTGCATTGTTTGTCCGCTGATTGCAATGGGATCCATCTGGCAGCCGGTTCCAAACTCCACTTCACACGCCACAGGCTGAAACTGAGATTGCTGCAGTTCCTGCCAAAGTTCCGTTACAACCATATCCAGTTCTCCATGGTTTCTGTGGAACAGGTAGGTATTTCTGGCAGAATCCAGCGCTGAGAAGTGTTCCACTTCGTACTCATTTGAATATTTGCCGGAAATGGCCAGAGTATCTTCCAGAGAAATGTTTTGAAAACCGCCTTTTTCCAGAATCTCCCCCACCGTTTTCTCCAGCACCCAATGAACATAGGTGCCAAACTCAGCAGGATCTATTTGGACAACCTTCCGTTCCTTTGCTCTTAAGCCGTACCGAAGAAAATAGGACAGCCGGCAATCCGCGAATTTTTCCACTTGGGATGCGGAAAGCTGAAGCACACTGCCGTAAAGCTGCTTCACAGTATCCTGCGCCATGCTTCCAAGCTGATGCTGTGAATTGCGACTAAGCTCAGCACAAAACGCCTCTATCGCCAAATCATTAGCCATACATGTGACGCCATTGCGCAGTAAAAACGCCGCAGCTTCCACTGGATCTGCCAAAGCCGGTCCGATAGATTCCTTTTTGACATTGTTCTGCGAGGACATATCCGCCAGTCTTTTAAAAAGGAATGAGGGCTGACCTATAGGACAGGATACGCACACACCATCTGACGCGCCGCAGAACACGCCATATATTTCAGAGAACTCTGTCTTTAATCCGTCCAGCGCGCCTCCGGTAAGGGGAACCCCCATTTGACGCAATGCGGTACGTTCCTGATCCGTCAGTACGCCGCTGATGCCGCCGTAGCTGGGCATACTGCCCTCCAACGCACCTAAAACAAACAGATACTTCATCCTCTGGCAGCGCATGGCGCTGACAGGACCAACCATAACCGAATCAAGGACCGTAGGAATCGTACCCACAGTGTACTGTCCAAGCAGCAAACGAAGAAGTCTGGTAAATGTGTCCTGATCCCAATATGAGTTTCCCAACACATCGTGCAGCTGTTCAAGGGCATTCAGCAGAATTTCCCAGAGCTGATCCAAGACCTGGGCGCTTTGGTTATCTCCCGCAAGATCCATTTTCTCCGCAAGATGAGAAAGCTTCTCGGCAAGAGAGATATCTTCCAAAAAACTGTACACCGCAGCAACCATCTGCCCCATATTGTCAGCAGATTTAAACCCGGCATCTAACTTCTGCAGCGGCAGCAATACCTTGTCCTTTTCGTAATTAAGCAGCTGCATGCGCTCCGTTGTCTCCTGTGTCCACTGCTGGGAAAGCCCATCCGGATGATTCTCCCAGGTTTTGAACCAGCTTTTTCCCTGAACATCCCAAATAATGGCGTAGTTCTCTATCCTGTCGCAAACCTGCATATCAATCAACGACAGTGGGGATTTTAAAAACCTAAGCACATCCGCCTGCTCAAAGCCTCCGCTAACAACATCCAAGGCAGACAGCAGTGTATGAATAACAGATTTCTCCAAGATAGATTCCGTGCCGGACGTATAGAATGGAATATGGAATCTGCCAAATACAAGCTGCAGCATATTGTTGTAAGAAGCCATGTCAGCAGCAACCACACCAATGTCACGAAACCGGATTCCCGTACGAACCAGTTCCAAAATTTCTTCAGCAACCAGATTGCATTCCTCCTGAATGCTTGCTGCCTGAAAAGTTTTCAGACAATCCTCATCTTTGAGCCGAGCAATGGCTGACCGCTGAAAAAGGCTTCTGCAAATGGGTTCTGTAACAACACCTCTTGGTGCCACCTCACGGATCACTGTCTCAACACCGGCCTGCTTTGCAAGCTTTAGAATCTCCACAGCGGTGTCAGATGCTTTCTCAAAGGCAGGATCTTGGGTGTCAACACAGTCACAATTCATGCTAATGACTACATTGGGTGCGCTGGCGATTAAATGGGCAACAATCGCCATGTGCTGTCTTGTAAAATCGGGGAAGCCATCTATGTAAAATGTGTGATTCTGGGCAAAATCGGAATCTTCCAGCTGCTCCAAAAGCCATGTCATTTGATCCCTGGGATCCCTTTTTCCCTGAACACATAAGCTATCATAGGCCTCAAAGAGCAAAGCAAGTTCCTCTAATTTCTGCGCAAAAACGCCATCCGTTTGGCTGGATGCATGCAGCAGGTCCTCAGGGGTGATGCAGCAGCGCTTAAACTCATCTACAGCATCCACAACTCCAGTTAAAAACTCAGGCTTTGTTTCCACAGACGCATAGGCTTTCAATTTGCTGCGCAGCTGTCTTGCCGCGCTTGCCATAGCTACCACACGGCCACCGTCATCAAGACATTGGAGCATACCGTGACCAACGCTGTCGCTTACTCTGCCTGCCAGCCGGGTGAAGGTGAGCACCTCCGCAAACCGGCTGCAGGTATTCCCAGCAACCTCACAAAGTCTCCGTTCCGTATCGTGACTAATAAGTTCCGGCACAATGAGGATCCGTCCGCCCAAACCGTTCTTGACGTCACTAGCAATCAAATTCATCACTTGGTCAGAATTTGCAACCCAGTCCGCACCAATGATAAGTTTCAGCATAAACTCCCCCCCTTTTTTCTTTATCATACCACATATACTGTCCAATTTATAGGGTAAGATTATTCCCCATGGAGAAATTTTTCAAGTCTGCCCAGTTGCTCAAGAAAAAAGAACCGTATTCTAAACTCTCCTATATTGAGTAAGTCCCTACTCAAATTTTCCGATATACCGGAATGAGTTGCTGTTTCCACAAATTCTGTACAGGAATTAGGCAAACACAACGAGGGAAATGCCACGCACCACCAGTTTTTCCCCGCTGCAGCGCCAATATTTACACACAATGCGTTGTAAATGCCCTCCGGCAGAGAAAAGGTTGAATACACCCGTGTATCAAATGACTTCTCTTCAAGGCAGACCGTTACCGGGTAGTTATATCCATTGCTTGTCACTTCGGAGGTGGCAATCTCCTCGATTGTCCCAAGATTCTGCTTTAAAAACCGCTCAGCATCGTCTTTTGTCTTGAAGTTTGCCATAGCAGGTTGAAGATAATCATTTATTTTATCTTTAACCATCAGCTTCAGGCGCTGATCTTCCTCAGAATCGGAGTTAGCGACGATATGAAGCCGGATCAGATTCTCCTGCAGCACCCTTTTATCATAGCAAAGGGAAATAATTTGACCGATAAGTAAAACTGCCAGCATAACCGCTGAAATTTTGATTGTTTTTTTCATAAAAACACCGTCCATACTGAAATAATTCCAGTATAGACGGTGTTAAACAAAATTATACAGGTTTGGCTATATACACATTGGGATAGTTCTCTTTAAGCATATTGCAGATAACAGCAGCGTATTCAAACTCCGTAACGATACCAAATACCGCTGATCCGGAGCCGGTCATCTGCTGCGCCACAGAACCGTAAGTGTTGAAAATGGATTTGATGTAGTTCAATTCTAAATGGTCCTGAGTGACCACAGGATCAAATACATTCCAAATATTTGAGGCCACCTTTTCAAGATCTCCGGCAAGAATCGCAGACTCCATAGCCTGGTTATCCGGCCTCTTGGTAATCACAGTGACATCAAGCTTAGCGTAGAGTTCCGGTGTGGATATGGAGAAATCCGGTTTACAAATAACAAAGAAACAGTCCGGCATATCCGGCAGCTTCCTAAGCCGTTCTCCCCTTCCTTCCACCATTGCTGTGCCGCATACCGTACAGAATGGAACATCGCTTCCAATCTGCGCGCCAAGCTCTGCCAGGGCGAATATGGAGAAGGGATTGCCATAATGGCGGTTCAGCGCCCGCAAGACCGCAGCTGCATCGGCGCTGCCGCCGCCCATACCTGCGCCGGAGGGAATCCGTTTTGTGATGCGGATTTCCATTCCGTCGGGATCTTTACCCGTGATATCAAAGAATAGCTTTGCGGCTTTCCACGCCAAATTTGTTTCATCGGTGGGGATATTTTCCTTATCGCACAGAAGCTTCCAAGGTTTTCCTGTGCCAATATCTATTTCAATATCGTCACGTACAGATACAGTCTGCATAAGGCTTTTCAGGTCGTGGTAGCCGTCATCACGTTTCCCAAGAACGTCAAGGGTCAGATTCAGCTTTGCAAATGCGCCTTCATACAGGGTTGTCATACAATTTTTCTTCCTTCCAGGTAATATCTCTTCTCCGCAGCGTGACCAATGGAGAAGGTTTTTCTGGGGGTGATATTGCCACTACGAATATAGGGGAACAGCATGGCTTTATCGATATCCGGTAGCAGGAAGCCAACAGTATTGGGATTTTTGGCAAGCTTCCTAACAACATCTTTACCGTGTATGTAATCCACACTGCCACCATGTTCCTTCATCCAATTGTCGATGAAATTCTGCAGCACCCCAACAATCAACTCATTTTCTTTTACAGGGAGCTGAACCTGAATCTGTTCCTCACCGAAAATCACATCCACCGGAACACCGTCCTCCACAGAGCAACCGCAGATGGCGTTGACAAGCCCCTGTGCATCCGTATTGTCTACAACACGGTAAATCGGCTCAAAGCACATGGCGGGGCTATGGATATTCTCCAGTTCCACCATTGCAAATCTGGCAGGAGAGTTTTCCCAAACCTCCCTGGGTTTGGTAGCCTTCAGCGCTTCATAGCAGCGCTTGGCAGTAAGCAGAGAATGGTTACCGTCACCTACCAAATAGATGCTGTCTTTTTCATAATTTCCCAAAGCCGCATCAAATGCGGCAGCATTTTCACCGCTGACCAGCCAGCCATCTACTCTGCCGCCGCCGGTCATAAGGTCAAAGCCGTAGAGTTTCTGAAGCTGCTCTTTTTTTTGCGCAACCGTTTCAATCAGCTGTCCCTGTTTGTCATCACAGAATATCACAACATGACTCAGTTCCATAGGCGCTGCCTCACGGATACGGATTCTGGGCGGCAGGCGTTCCGGGACAGTCCCCTCTGTAGCAAACACCTTTGTGTTATTCTTTGGGTCAATGTCATAACACTCAAGGTCAATCACACCCACAATACCCTGGCGCACAGAACCATCCAGAAGCACCCGCTCCAAATACACATAGCTGTTTGCATATGTCTGAAGGATTCCATCTGCAAGATACTGCCCCATAACACCATTGATGCAGTCAATTCTCTCCTGACTTAACAGATGTAGCTCAGCTTCTGGAAGAATCAGGTTTAATGTAGACGGTGTGTCCGCAACCAGCTTCCGGACACTGTTCCAGTAGGAAATATCCGATGTATGCTGATCACAAGCAATCACAGCCCATTTTTCAAACTCATTTTTCGGAAGCAGTAGGTCAGCACTCTGAAAACAACGGCTCATAATAACTCTCCTTACTTATTTCTAAATAATTACCTCACACATTATAGCCAATCTTTCCTGCAAATGCAATGAATTTTTAAAATCAAGTATAAGGATTCTATGAGGTGGGCAACATAGCAATATCCGAAAAACTATTGGAGGTTAATTATGGACACAATTGCATTGATCCTTTCCATCATCGGTTCTTTGAACTGGGGTTTGGTAGCGCTGTTTAAATTCGACTTGGTTGCGTGGATTTTCGGCAGCCAGACCGCTGTTTTGAGCCGTATTGTTTACGGTCTGGTTGGTCTTGCAGGTCTTTGGTGTATTACCTTGCTGTTCAGAAAAAACAGACCCAACGTTGATGGAGAATAAAAAAAGCAGCATCCTTCCGGATGCTGCTTTTACATATTTTATTTCACACGGACAACGCAGGTATAAACCTCTCCGTCATAGGTCGCAGTCACGCTTGTAGTGCCGGGTGCTACGCCGGTAAAGGTGTTACCGTCTGCGCTGCAGCACTCGGTATCACCGACAGCCCAAGCTGCTTCTACAGGATTTCCGGTGTTGTCATGCAGCTGCAAGGAGAAGCTGTCTCCCACTTTAATAGTCACATCTTCAGCGCTGCCGAAAGGATTATACAGCGTAAAACCAGACTCAGACACAGAACCGGAGCCATCCTCGGTGATGCTTCCGGAGCTTCCGCCGTCATCCTCGGATACACCACCACTGCCAGACACACCCTGATCCTCAGCAAAGCTGCAGCGAATAATGCAGCTTACCTTCAAGCCATTGTACTCGCCGTGAACCTGCGTAGTACCACCACCAACTGCCACAACTTTTCCGTTCTCAATGGTAGCAACGGTTGGGTCATCTGAGCTCCAGATTATCTCGGTTTTGGAAAGATTTCCGCTATACAGCAGCCAACTCTCGTCCTTTTTACTGAATGTGATATCACTGCGGTTGAGCATAAACTGATCCTCAGGAACAGTTGCCTCGGTGGTCGGCACCGTTGTCTCAACCAAGGACTCGTCAAAGCAAACAACCTGACAGGTGGCACTCTTATCACCGCATGTCACAGTGATAATTGCCTCGCCATTTCCCGTTGAGGTAATTTTGCCATTTCTGTCAACTGTTGCAACACTTTCGTCACTGGAAGAGAATGATATGGTATCCGTTGTATCCTCAGGTTCCAATGTAGCATAAACCATTCTGGCAGAACCAACCTTATCAAAGGACATATAGGTTACATCCAGGGAAATACCAGTACAGGCAATATCCTTAGCGCCGGTAGTCTGCTGCGGTGTCTCGGTTTCAGAGGGCTGTGGATTAGGATTAATAATAGCAGGGATATTCATTTCTGGATCCTCTAAAACTGAAGGGGCAAAGAACCTCAGCGAAATATA
>JAZSRI010000107.1:0-13936 GCA_045538415.1 Faecousia sp.
ATCG
Organism: Faecousia sp.; assembly: GCA_045538415.1. Classification (GTDB taxonomy): domain Bacteria; phylum Bacillota; class Clostridia; order Oscillospirales; family Oscillospiraceae; genus Faecousia. The sequence continues at coordinate 5 of JAZSRI010000107.1, forward strand.
CACACCGGTGCCAAATTTACATTGACACCCACAGAGCGCAATAACTCACACTTTTCCTGTTCCGTCTGCAAAACCAGCTCTGTACCGCCCTGATCATACAGCTTGCGTGGTGAAGGGAATCTGCTCTCCCGGTACTGGGAATAGCTGCTGACCCTGGTGACTGTTCCTCCCTCCTCATCCACCGCAATCAGCAGAGGAACGGAGGCTTCCGTCTGATAAGACGCCACTGTATCGGACACCTCCTGAGGTGTGCGGTTGGCAAAATCCCGGCCAAACAGCACAAATCCCCCAACATGGCAGGAGCGCACCATCTCCAGTGCGCCGCTGTCCGGGCATCGGGCCAGAAACAATTGCCCCACCCTTTCTTCCACTGTTAATGATTGGGCAAGCCTAAGGGCATCAAACTGCGGCTCTGTTTCTACCGGAACGGTAGTCTCTTCCGGAAGTGTGGTTTCCACGGGCATAGTGGTTTCCGCAGGCGGTTGTGTCTGGGCAGGCTGTGTTTCCCCTGTGGGAGACACAGTCTGTTCTGTTTCCGCTATGGTTTCCTGTCCCACCACTTGGATTTCACAGCCAGAGAAAAGCAATGCCGCAGTAAGAAACAATAACAAACTCTTCTTCATAAAACGTTCTTTCTCTCTTCCTGCAAGGGAATGGCACTTTTCCAGTTTAAACAACCGAGAATACCTCACCGCTTTGCAGATACTCCGTGGGCAGCATGCTTTCGTTCATCTTTTCCGCCAGTAATTCCATTCCCGCATACTCCGCGCCAAAGTGCCCCAGAATCAGCAGCGCTTTCCGCTGACCCAGCTGGCAGGCATCCCGCACCTTTTCCGCCGCGCAGACCTCACCAATCTCACCGGTGATAAAGATATCCACACCCGGTCGGAACAGGATATCCAACTGCACCTGTCCCACTGCTCCAAGCCCCAAACACAGGGTATTGGCAGGTGTCTGGGGGTCTCCCACAAGCTTCACCAAATCCAACCCCAGCTGTGCTTTCATTCTCTTGGCAAGCTCCAGGGCTGTCAAACTGCCTCCCACATCGTAGCAGCGGGCGGCAAAGCATTCATTGGGATGCATCTTTTTCACAGGCAGTCCCAATTTATTCAGAAACCCCTCATGGATACTGTCCGGCTCTGTCAGATGGGCATGGTCATGAAAACGGTATACCGCAATACCGCTGCTGCGAAGCAGCTCCCACTTTTGAATATCTGTATCCCTAGTACCCTCTCCATCATCACCATTGGCAAACAACGGTTCATGGGTAACAATCATATGGATATCTTTTTCCATAGCCTGCCGGATCAGGGGAACGGTCAGCTTAAAACACACCGCTGCCCGCTCCACAGACCTGTTTTCATCTCCTACCAGCAGCCTGTCACAGGTCTGTTCCCACTGCTGTGGAGCAAGGTTCAGCAGCCACTGAAAAATCTGTTTGGCCGTGTAACACATATCTCTTACCCCCTTAATTTTTTCATTTTAGCACACTGCCAGGGCATACGCAACCACCCCGCCACAAAAAGTTACGCCGGTATTCCCCTGGGCTTTCCCAACCCAAACCCTGTCCGTTTTTATTGCACAGGGGTAAAACGTTCCTGCAATTTATCCTCCTTGGGGGAGTGCCCCAGCACCAGCTTATACTGCCTGTAAAAGGTAGCGTAGTTTTCGAATTGACACTGCACTGCCACCTCCATGGGAGCCATTCCCTGTTGGATCAAAGTCTGCGCATAACGGATACGCTTTTCTCTGACATACTGCATCAGACTGATTCCCAAACTCCGCTGGAAAATGTGGACAATCCAGGATGTACTCACATAGAATTTGGATGCCAAATGTCCTGCGGTAACCGCCTCCTGGGGGTGCTGGTCTATGTACTGAAGTATCTGTTTTAATACCAGATTCCCCTCCTCCGGCAATACTTGCCGCTGCTGCATATGATGCTTCAGCAAAAGCAGCACCATCATGATGCCCGAAGAAAGAAACACTCTAAACTCTTCCGGCGAAAACACATCTCTGACCTTTGGCAATTCCTCAAAAAAGCGGTGTATCATGCTGTCGCCAGCAATATGAAACATACCGGTCTGCTGCACCGTCCCCTCAGGCAGCTGCAGCTCTGTCTCATCAAAATTGATGATGTACCTCTCACAAGGCATGCTCGAACGTAATCGCAGGTAATGATAATCACCGGGCTTAATTACCAGCAAATCCCGGCGGTTCATATGGTACACCGCGCTGCCGATCACATAGTCCGCATCTCCTTCCACGAAATAAAACAGCTCATAGTCGTTGTGAATATGGCGGGTAAACATAGACTGTTTGGGTTCTTCCGTTCTTCCGCTTCCAAATGTCATTCTTTTAGCTCCTTGGTTTGCAAAATCAGTTGGTATTTTTACGGATTATACTATATTTCTATGGAAATTGGAACCTAAAGATTCACTTTTTTAAAAAAAATCTATATTTTACAGAAAACATCTGTACCAGAATTGCAATGTGATGTGCTCTTTTTTATATTAACTTTTTCTGAATATGCTGTACACTGTAGTTAGAATTTTCCTGTTAAAGGAGGCGTATCCCATGATTCGCTTATGTGCATTCTCCGACGAGGCCGGTACATCTCTGCAGGCGCAGATCAACGCCCTGCACCGCAACGGCATACGCCTCATGGAGATCCGGACGGTCGACGGTGAGAACATCTCTAATATTACCTTGGACAGGGCACAGCAAATTGCCGCCATTTTGAAAGAAAATGACATTCAGGTCTGGTCCATCGGTTCCCCTCTGGGAAAAGTCAGTCTGGATGCGCCTTTCGACCCCTCTGATTGTATGGAACTGACCCACCACCTGTGCCGTCTTGCAAATATTTTCAAAGCCGAAAGAATCCGCATGTTCAGCTTCTACGATTCCCATGACAAGAAGGACCTGGTTTTCTGTTACCTGCGGCAGATGCAGCAGATTGCCGCAGGTTACGGCATTACCCTTTGCCACGAAAATGAAAAGGGAATCTATGGCGACACGGTTGCCCGTGTGTGGGAGCTGATGGAAAATGTGCCGGGGATGAAATACATCTATGACCCGGCAAATTACCTGCAATGCGGTGAACCTGCCGCGGATTCCCTGCCTGCCCTCCACAGTTCCACCGAATACTTTCATATCAAGGATGTGATTGCCCAAACGCAGGAGTTAGTTCCCGCCGGCTATGGGGACGGCCACATTCCCGAGCTGATTAAAATGGTCCACGGTGACACGGTTATGACTCTGGAGCCACACCTGATGGTGTTTGACGGCTACGCCCGCATCGATAAAGAAGCAATGAAGAACAGGTTCCACTTCTCCAGCAACAGCGAGGCTTTTGATGCCGCTGTTAACGCTCTAAAGGGTCTGCTGGCTGAACAGGGCTATATTGAAACAAACGGAGGTTATGAAAAACAATGAACGCTGGACTGAATCTATACTCCATCCGAAATTTGATAGACACGGAAGAAGCCTTTCTGGACACCGCACGGAAGCTGAAGGAAATGGGATACAGCTATCTACAGTACTCCGGCGCACCCTATGAGCCGGACCGCCTGCGCCGTGTCAGTCAGGCTGCGGACCTGCCCATCGTGCTGACTCACGTCCCTCTGGACCGGATTCTCAATGACACTGATACCCTGATGGACGAGCATGCCAGCTTTGGCTGCAAAAACATCGGTCTCGGTTCCATCCCTCTGGACTATTTAAAGGACGAGACCCAGTTTGTGGAAGGAGTATCCCGCCTGGATCAGGTAGGCGCCTATATGGAAAGCAAGGGCTTCCATTTCTATCTGCACAACCACCACTACGAGTTTTACCATCTTCCCACCGTAGGTACCGCATTTGACTACATTGTTGCCAACGCGCCTCATATTCATTTCACGTTGGATACTTACTGGCTGCAGTATGCGGGTATGGACATTCTTGCTACCATTGACCGGCTTCACGGCCGTATTGGCTGCGTACATTTAAAGGATTATAATGTTCGCTGGACAAATGATAATGACCTTGCCCCTGTGTATGAGTCTGTGGGTTACGGCAATCTGGACTTCAAGGCCATCGTTTCCAAAATGAAGGAAGCCGGTACGGAATACTTCCTTGTGGAACAGGACAATGCCGCCAATCTGCCGGACACCCTACACCAGGTAGAGCGGAGCATCCGCTATATTCTCACTAAACTGTAAACTTTCGCAAAAGGAGAACCGCAATGGAAAAAGTTAGATTTGGCATTATTGGCATGGGAAACCAGGGTACTTATTATTCCAAATACCTTTTCGCGTCCGGTGAGATCGAAAACGGTGTACTAAGTGCTGTTTGCGACGGGAGGCCTGCCCGTTTGGATGCAGCCAGGGAGCTTCTTGCAGGCCAGCAGACTGTTTTTTTCTCAGACTGTCAGGAAATGCTGGACAGCGGCCTGTGCGATGCTGTTATTGTAACAACGCCTCACGAATACCATCCGCAAATGGTCATTGATTGCCTGAAGCGGGACATTCACGTAATCTGCGAAAAGCCCGCGGGGGTGTACGCAAAACAGGTTCGGGAAATGAATGACTTTGCCAGCCACAGCAAAGCGCTGTTCAGTGTAATGTTCAACCAGCGTACCAACTGCCTCTACCGGAAGATGAAGGAAATCATCGCCGCCGGCGAACTGGGTCAGCTGCAGCGTGTAACCTGGATCATTACCGACTGGTTCCGTACCCAGGCCTACTATGACAGCGGCAGCTGGCGTGCCACCTGGACCGGTGAGGGTGGTGGTGTCCTAATCAACCAGTGTCCTCACCAACTGGATCTGGTGCAGTGGGTCGTGGGCGAGCTGCCCGTAGCTGTCAACGGCTTCTGCCATTACGGAAAATGGCATAACATCGAGGTTGAGGACGATGTGACCGCATATTTCCGGTATGCTGGCGGCGCCACCGGTGTCTTTATTACCACTACCGGCGAAACCCCGGGCACCAACCGGTTTGAAATCTCCGGCACCAAAGGTAAGCTCCTGTGTGAGGGTGGCAAATTGTACTGGTACCGTAATGAAACGGACAGCCAGGTGTTCTCCGAAACCGCCGCTCCCGGTTTTGGTGTGGTGGAGTACGAACGCATTGAGGTAGAAACCGACGGCAGCAACCCCCAGCATGCCGGCATTATCAACAATTTTGCCAATGCTATTTTGGGTCTGGAGCCGCTGTTCGTAGATGGCCGGGAAGGTATTGCGGGCGTAGAACTGATGAACGCCATTGAGTTCTCCGGCTGGAACAACGGCGCGGAGGTGTCCCTGCCCGTGGACGAGGATGTCTACCTTGCGAAACTGAACCAGTACCGGGAGAATTCTGTAAAAAAAGTGGAACAGCCGTCCACTGTGGCAGATACCCAGAGAAGTTTTGGAAAATAAATTCTTTCAGAACATATCCCCTTGTCCGGACATGCCGGTCAAGGGGATATATTTTCCCGGCTTGTGTTTGTTTCTCTCTATAAACACACTGCCAAGGCCGCAGCCCCCTGCTTTTCGTACAAGCAGAAGTTTCTGCATTGCGGCATATCAGATTCATGTGTACACACTCCCCTTTCCACACTATAAAAAACACTTTTTTAAATATTTTTTCAAAGGTAATTGCGCCGGATAACCGGCTATGCTATGATAAAAGAAAAATACTTTATGAGAAAGGCGTGCTCTTTTATGTTTGATTTCCACTATTACACCCCCACAAAAGTGGTGTTTGGTAAAAACACCGAAACTCAGGTTGGTGCTCTGGTAAAGCAGGCCGGTGGCACAAGAGTCCTGCTCCACTACGGTGGGCAGAGTGCCAAACGTTCCGGCCTGCTGGACCGGGTCAAAGCGGCTCTGGACGCAGAGAACATTTTTTACACGGAGCTGGGCGGCGTTGTACCCAACCCTCACCTGTGTAAAGTCCGTGAGGGCACGGAACTGGGAAAAAAGCACTGCGTGGATTTCATTCTCGCGGTTGGCGGCGGCTCCACCATCGATTCTTCCAAAGCCATCGCCTACGCCCTGGCAGAACCGGACAAGGATGTTTGGGAACTGTTTACAGGTAACCGGGAAGCAGAAAAATGTCTGCCTGTCGGCGTTGTGCTGACCATTGCCGCCGCAGGCAGTGAGATGAGCAACGGTTGTGTGATTACCAATGAGCAGACAGGCGAAAAGCGGGCGTATGACACCGACCTGTCCCGTCCCCGTTTTGCCATTATGAACCCCGAGCTGACCCTTACCCTTCCGGACTATCAAACCCAATCCGGCTGTGTGGATATTATGATGCACACTATGGAGCGGTATTTTACCAACGGCGGAAATATGGAGCTGACCGACGTTCTTGCGGAAAGCATTCTGCGGACGGTTATGAAACATGCGGAAATTCTTCACACAGACTCTCAGAATTATAACTCCAGAGCGCAAATCATGTGGGCCGGAAGCCTGTCCCACAACGGTCTGACCGGCTGTGGAAACAAGGGTGACGATTTCTGCTGTCACGTATTGGAGCATGAATTGGGCGGCATGTTTGATGTAACCCACGGCGCAGGCCTTGCGGCCATGTGGCCCAGCTGGGCAAGATATGTTTACCGTGACTGTCTGCCCCGCTTTGTAAGATTTGCGGTGGAAGTTATGCAGGTAACACCGGCAGAGACAGAGGAACAGACCGCTCTGCTGGGTATTGCGGAAATGGAAAAATTCTACCACCGGATTGGCATGCCTGTGAACCTCCATGAACTGGGTATCGCTCCCACCGACGCGCAGATTGTGGAAATGGCCCAGTCCTGCGCCCGCGCCGTAGGCGGAACAAAGGGCTCCGCAAAAGTGCTGGACGTAAACGATATGATAAACATCTACAAGATGGCAAACGCATAACCCAGAGTTAAGTCATAGGATTTGTTTATTTCTCTGCCCTCTGCCGGCAAAAACCAATTACCAACAGCGCCACATAATAACCCCCGGGAAAGTATACTTTCCCGGGGGCTTCATCGTATTTATCAGCAAATTTAGAGATACTACAAACACTCTAGGACAACTTTTCCTCTCGTTTCCCGTATCAACAGGTTTCCTTTTCTCTGCCCTGTGTACTTTTCCGCAATACCAACTTTGTGGGCAGTACAATCTGGCTTGGAAAATCCTGACTATCACCTGTAATTCTTTTCATCAGCAGCGTAACCAGGGCTTCGCCAAAGGCCGCCTTACCCACACTGACAGATGTAAGTCCGGGCGTAAACGGCAGACGGGACTGAATATCGTCAAATCCCACAATGGCCACAGAATCGGTGCCGATTCCCAAGTCCTCCAAAACGCTTGCCACTTCCATACCAAGCAGATCGCTGTAGGCAAAAACCGCGTCAAATTTTTCCCTGCGGTATTCCCCGGACAGAACTGCCTCCACACCACCGAGAGCACTCTCCAGCGTCACGATTCTGTGCCGCACATCAGGTGCCTGCTCCATAGCCCGGAGGAATCCCTTCTCACGATCCCGGGCGCTGGAAACATCGGGCGCATTGAGCATTAAAATATTTCGGCAGCCGCAGTCCAGCAAATGTTTTCCTGCCAAAAAGCCGCCATTCTCATCATCAAACAGCACCGCGTCTGCCTCTACATCGGAAAAATATCTGCCGATCAGCACACAGGGTTTCCCCATATCCTGCAAAAGAGTGATTCCGTCCGTGCTGTGCTGAGAGGGTGTCAGCAGTACACCGTCCACATTTTTAGACAGTGCTGTCCGGATTGCCCGTTCTTCCCGTTGGGCATCTTCCTCCGTATTAAATACAATAACCGTGTAATTATACTTGGCTGCCTGCTGCTCTACCTCTTTGCACAAAATCCCAAAAAAGGGATTGGAAATATCACTGATGATTAGTGCAAGTACATTGGAATAGCCGCTACGGAGGGCGCTTGCCATATCGTTGGTCACATAGCCCATTTCCCTGGCAACCGTCTGAATATGCTCCTTGGTTTGCCCCGACAAATCCGGCATGTCCCGTAACGCCTTGGAAACAGTATTAACAGAATAGCCGGTTTTTTGGGCAATATCCCGCATTGTCACACGCTGAGTTCGATTCCCCTGCATAGTCGCTCACACCATCCTTTGTGTACCATTATATTTTACAAAAAGAAAAAAGGCAAGAGGATATCTGATAGAATCGCAAATCAGAGTTGACAACATTTTTCCCCTGTGGTATGATTCCATTAACGATAACGTTATCGTTAACGTTATCGTTAATATGACAGATATATTATAGGAGGAAAACCATGAAACTGGCATTATTGATCGCAAACCGGGGCTTTTTCCCCAGTACCGTAATCAGCAGCGCCCGTGAGGAGATGAAGGCCGCCTTTGCCCGTGCCGGCTTGGAGGCGCTCTGCCTGGAGGAGTCCGCCACCCGTTACGGTGCGGTAGAAACCACAGCTGAGGGCATGGTTTTTGCCCAAATGCTGAAAGAACATGAAGGCCAATACGATGGTCTTGTAATTTGCCTTCCCAATTTTGGCGATGAGAACGGTATCAAAGCCGCTATCCGCGACTGCAAGGTCCCCATTTTTGTGCAGGCATACCCGGACTCTCTGGATGAGATGGACTTTGCCCACAGGCGTGACGCTTTCTGCGGCAAACTGGCGCTGACCAGTGTGCTGACCCAGATGAAGGTCCCCTACACCACCTTCCAGCCCTTTACCGTACATCCCAACAGCGAGGAATTTGACCGTGAACTACAGTCCTTTGCTGCCATTTGCCGCATTGTCAAGGGGATGAAGCATCTGCGTGTAGGCGCTGTGGGTGCCAGAACCACCGCCTTCAAGAGCGTGCGTTACGACGAAATGGCACTGGAATCCCACGGCATTGATGTGGAGACCTTTGATCTGTCCATGCTCTTTGCCCAGATTCGCAAGCTGACCGATGACAATCCTGACGTGCAGCGGAGACTTTCGGATCTGCATAGAGTAGCTGACTTCTCCGCAGCCCCGGAGGGCAGAGATCTTACCTTGGCAAAGTTTGCCGCGGCTATGGACATTACAGCCCGGGAAAACCATCTGGATGCCATGGCTATCCGCTGCTGGAGTGAACTGCAGCAAGAGCTGGGGATCACCCCCTGTGCCGCTGTGGGTCTTTTCAACCAGGAGGGCAGACCCACTGTCTGTGAGATGGACGTGACCAACGGTGTTGCCATGATGGGTCTTACTCTGGCAGCGCAAAAAGCGACCGGCTGTCTGGATTGGAACAACAATTACGGCGATGATCCGGACAAGTGCATTCTCTTCCACTGCGGTCCCATGCCCATGGATCTGATGGAAGGCCCCGGCGATATTCAGCAGCATAAGATGCTGTCCAAATCCTACGGTCAGGGCTGCAGCTGGGGTTTGAACGTGGGAAAGATTAAGACCGGCCAGATCACCTACATGGGTATGCGCACAGAAAACGGCGAGCTTCAGTATTATGTGGGAACCGGTGATATTGTGGACGCACCTGTGCCGCCGGAATTCTTTGGTGTACACGCTGTGCTGCAAACAGAAGACCTGCAGCGGAAATTGCAGACCATCAGCGCCGCAGGTTTCCGTCACCATGTTGCCATCGCCTTGGGTGATGTATCTCAGGAAATCGCGGAAGCTTTTTCCAAGTATCTGGGTTACAAGCAAATCCAGCTTTGAGCTTACAAAAGAGGAGTTTGAATCATGCCAATTATTACAAATAGAAATCAGAGTCTGGAAATTGCGAAGAAGGCTGCCGCCTGCGGCACCAGTCTGGCTATTTTCGGCACTGCCACACATTGGAATACAGAAGCAATCCTTTTGGCTGCCCAGCGAATTGCGGAAAAATACTCTCTGAAAACCGTGCCGGTGGTAGTTTCCAGCACCTTCACCTACGAACATATGCCCCAGGCAAAACGCTTTTTGTACTGCAAAGATCCCCGGGCAGGTCTGCTTTCCAATCTTGCGCATCTGGATGTTTTGTGCAATAATAAGTATAGTGCATACCCCAATGTTTTGGTGCTGCCCCATTTAGATCACGCCGACCCCATCCGGGATAAATGGGCTTTAACCGTTGGTGCTCAATATTTTTCCAGCGTCATGTTCGATGCTCAGCGTTTTTCCCCGGAGGAAAACCGCGCTATGACGCAGGAATATGTACATAGCTATGGCAAAGAGCTTGTGGTGGAAGGTATCATGGAAACACTGAACGTGGAAGGAAGTTCCCGGGCCGCCCAGGCGGACAACTACTGCCAGTATGCGGCAGACTATGTCATGGATACCGGTATTGATTTTCTGGTAGCGGATCTGGGTACAGAGCAGCAGGCCTCCTCTACAGGCGGCGGTGCCTATTACGCTGACCGGGCGCAGGCCCTGACGGAAGCCCTTCAGCGCAAAATGCTGGTGCTGCATGGTACCTCCTGTCTGACCAATGACCAGATTAAGGGATTGGCAGATGACGGTGTTGTCCGTGTCAATATGTGGACCCGCATCGCCCGGGAAGCCGGACAGTATGCCGCAAACAAAACCGTCTCCCAAATGGATGCTATCCAATCCGGTGATTTCGACGCGGCAGAGTCCGGGCGCTATATCTGGGACAATCTGGAAAAAGCTACGGAGCTCATGATGGAAATGATGGAACTGTTCGGCTACGGAAACTGGGTAGACTAAACAACTTGAAGTCAAAAACGCCTAACCCCTGTAAATTTTTGTAAAGTAAAAACAGCAATCAGTACACAAATAATCAAAAAACGGAGGTAACACATATGGGTTGTCAATACGCAACATACGACGATTATTTGGTTAAGCTTGATCTGGATACATCAGAGGTTCTCATCCGTTATGGAAAGAAGGTGCTGGTGGAAAAATTGGCCTTTTTTAGGTATGGTGTGCAGAAATTGCAGTTTACAGCCGCGGATACTGCTTGGCTGCAAGAAACCAACGAAATCGTAGCCAGTTACCATGACGGGCATCAGCCCCGTACTATTACATTGGCTGTCCACAATGACGGCCTCACCATCAAGACACAGCAAGAAGTCCGCATAGTAGGACTTACCTCCATGGACCAAAATGCCCGTCCCATGAGCACCCAGGAACACACTTTCTTCCGCAGCGCTTATGGACCTGCCTGTACTACTCTGGATGACATGCTGTTTGAAGTCAGTACTGACAGCGCCTTGATTCTCCAGGGTAACTGCGGCAAGCGCTTCCGCCTGAACCGGGAAACAAACAGATATGAAATCGACGCCCGTGTTCAGGAAGAGGTTCACCTGAAGCTGGAAGAAAATCTTTATGTCCAGAAATATAAGATTCCCTACTCCCCCATTCACAAGGATGTTACCTTCTCCAAGCCTCCCGTGGGCTGGATGACTTGGTATGCTCTGATGTTCGATGCCAACGAGCAGACCGTTTCTGACAATGTGAAGTGGCTTTCTGAGAATCTGAACAGATACGGTGTAGACGCAATCTGGATCGATTGGGAATGGTATCACGATGAAGGCTTTGACACCTTCCACCCCGATACAAATCGTTATCCCCACGGTATGAAACATGTATCCGACATGATCAAAGAGCATGGTCTTGTCCCCTGTCTCTGGGTTGCCTTTGCCCGGGAATGGGAAGTCAACGACTACATGAGGGAGAACCCGGAAATTCTGCTGGTAATTGATGACAGTTTCTGGTGCGGTAAATACTATTTCGACTATTCCCATCCCAAGTATCTCAATGACTTCCTGCCCAAGGCACTTAGTCAGGTGGATGAATGGGGCTTCGTCGGCGTAAAGTTCGACACCCTTGCCTGCGGCGTTCGTGTCCATGAACGCTTCCACGAGAAGATGTACGATCCGGATATGACCACCAGGGACGCTTTCCGGGCAGTTTGCAAAAAGACCCGTGAGGTTCTGGGTAAGGACCGGTATCTCCTGTCCTGCTGCGCAAGCAAGGATTCCGACATTCTGTGGGCTTGCGACCAATTTGAGGCTGCCAGAATCGGTGCGGACGTATTCGGATGGGATGAATTTGTTCAGAATGCTGTCATGCGCGCTGCCAGATACTATCCTATGCACAATGTGGTGTTCTACAATGACCCCGACTGTCTGATCGTCCGTGAAGAGCACAGCACTCTGGAGCAGGCAAAATCCCGAGCCGCCTTTATCTCCCTGTTGGGTCTGCCGGTAACGCTGGGTGATGACGTGACCAAGCTGCCCGAGGAGCGTGTAGAAATCCTCCGCCGGTCCATTCCCGCATTGGATATCCATACCACCGACCTCTGCCGGGTCAATCCGGATGATGTGCTGATCACCAATCTGGCTGTGGATAACGGTGTGCACAACTATAACCTGATAAGTGTCCTGAACACGACCACTGATCCCCAGACAAAAACCGTCAATCTGGAGGAGATCGGTATTGAGATGGTGTCTCCCATCGCCTTTGAGTTCTATACCTCCGCACTGGCAGATGTGAAGGACCAGACCATCTGCGTAGAACTGAAGCCCAACGAGACCAAGGTTTTCGCTGTGCGGGAAGCCGCTGCCCATCCCCAGATTGTCAGCACCTCCAGACACATTACCCAAGGCGTGCTGGAGATACAGGCAAACCAGTGGTGTGAGGAGCAGCGCACCTTGACTCTCACTGCAGAACTGGTGGAGCGGGATCTGTATACTGTCACAGTTCTTGTTCCTAAAGGTTATCAGTTCTGCGACCAGAATGGTTTTGACACCGTCAAGCAGGAAGACGCACTGTTGAGACTGTCTGTTACCGCTGATAAGAACGAAACACGGAACTTTGAAATTCACTTTGACTAAAACCGTTTAACGGAGCAACCCAGCACCCATTGGGTACGCTCCCCTTTCCAAGCAAAGAGAACCGGCATTTATATGCCGGTTCTCTTTGCATAAGCCGGTCTAATCCTTATGCACAGTCCAACACTGCCCTAGATTTCTGAAAAAATGAAAAGTTTATGTTTCGTTTACATTTTCATGGTATAAAAGCACTACAATAAACCTGAAAGGATGCTGGTTCCATGCGCAAAAAGAAGACATCACCTTTTTACAAGCCCATAAGATGGCTGGTTAAAGTGTTTTATCCCCATATAGAACCTGTGGGAACGGAAAATTTGCCGGAGGGTGCCTCTATTATTGTAGGAAACCACTGCCAAATGAACGGTCCCATCGCCTGTGAACTGTATACCCCAGGCAAACATTACATTTGGTGTGCCGGAGAAATGATGCGTTTAAAAGATGTGCCTGCTTATGCCTATAAGGATTTCTGGTCTCGAAAGCCGAAATACATACGCTGGTTTTATAAACTGCTTTCCTATTTGATCGCTCCGCTGTCCGTGTGCATTTTCAACAGTGCCGGAACCATCGGCGTATACCATGATACCCGTGTTTTGTCCACATTCAAAACCACCGTGTCCAAACTACTCGAGGGAGCCAGAGTTGTGATTTTTCCGGAATACGATTGTCCCGGCAATCACATCCTGTGCCAGTTTCAGGACAAATTTATTGACATAGCAAAGCTCTATTACAAGCGTACCGGCAAGGATTTGTCCTTTGTCCCCCTGTATATAGCTCCAAACCTAAAAAAAATGTATTACGGTAAGCCAATTACCTTCCGCGTTTCCAATCCCATGGAGACAGAGCGGCGGCGAATCTGCGATTACCTGATGGAGGGAATCACCCAAGTCGCTGTGAATCTGCCGGAACATACTGTTGTCCCCTATTTGAACATCTCCAGAAAACTGTATCCTTCCAACAAACCCAAGGAGGCTGTTTATGAAAAAACCGGTGGTTGATTACCGCACTTTTCGTCTGAGAAAGCTGAACACCCCCCAGTTTTCTCATTTAAAACTGTTGCTGGGCTGGGTCGGATATTTTGCCCTTTATTTTCTCACAGAGAACCTGATCCCTGCAGAGCGCTGTGCCCCCATGCACATGTGGCTTGATGATTTGATTCCTTTTTATGAA
>JAZSRI010000133.1:0-5862 GCA_045538415.1 Faecousia sp.
CCTCTGGAAGCTGTCCAGCTGCCCAAGTACTTCAAGGATAAGGAGTACGAGGCTGGCGTTAAGGCTGCTGAGGCAGAACGCGCTGCCAAGGCCGGCACCGTTCAGGAAGAGGTCAAGGAGCTGTCCTTCGAGGAACTGCTGCAGACCCGCGTTCCCAAGATCGAAGTGGTCGACATGGGCGTCAAGTACAAGGGCCACAACCCCGAGTCCAAGACTTTCGTCACCATCGGCGAGCGCATCCACTGCATCGCTCCCGCTATCCGCAAGGCTATGGACGAGCGTGATCCCGCTCCCATTCTGGAGCGTGCCGCCGCTCAGATCAAGGCCGGCGCTACCTATCTGGACGTGAACATCGGACCTGCTGAGAAGGACGGTCCCGAGCGTATGATGTGGGCGGTCAAGCTGCTGCAGGAGAACTTCAACAATGTTCCTCTGGCACTGGATACTGCCAACATGAAGGCTATCGAAGCCGGCATCAAGGTTTACAACCGCACCAACGGCAAGCCCATCGTCAACTCCGCTGACGCCGGCTCCCGTATCGGCTACATTGATCTGGCTGCTGCCAACGATGCTATCTGTATCGCACTGTGCTCCGCTGACGGCATTGCAAAGGACAACGACGAGCGTATGGTCCACTGTGACAACATGCTCGAGCGCGGCATGAGCCTGGGTATGTCCTCCGACGACCTGTGGTTCGACCCCCTGTTCCTGGTTGTCAAGGGCATGCAGGACAAGCAGATGGAGGTTCTGGAGGCCATCAAGATGTTCTCCGACAAGGGCCTGAAGTCCACCGGCGGTCTGTCCAACAACTCCAACGGCGCTCCCAAGAACGTCCGTCCCATCATGGACGCAACTCTGGTTGCTATGTGCATGATGCAGGGTCTGACCTCCGCTATCGTTAACCCCAACGACCAGCGCCTGATGGAGACCATCAAGTCCTGCGACATCTTCAAGAACAACGTTCTGTACTCTGATTCCTATCTGGATCTGTAAGCATACCCTTTAGAATCCTTAGATTTCCCGTAGCATATTCGGGAGGGAGTGACCTCCCTCCCGGATTTTGCTTTTCTCCGGTATACTCAGGCACCTTGCTGAATATATATTATGTAAACCAACAACATTAAGGGAGGAAATTTAAATGAGCGTATTAACAGATCTGATCTATGGCGGTTCCAATGCTGTGGCAGGCCTTACCGAGGGCGCTGTCAACGATGTTATCGCCAAGTATGGCGCAGATAAAGCCATCGCGTTTCCTGACACCGCATACTTTTTCCCCACCATCTATGCAGCCACCGGTGTAAAAGTCAAGACACTGGGTGATCTGACTGCCTGCGTGGGTGTGCTGAAGAGCCTGATTACCAACCAGGAGGATCTGGGCCAGGCCCTCAATGCCGGTCTTGCCACTGCGGTAGGCGCGGAGATCCTGGAAGGTCTAAAGTATGTAGATTGTGAAAATCCCTATGAAAATGACAGCGGTATCGGCTTTGTTCCCGACCCCATCATCCGTTCTCTGGGTGTACCTCTGGTCACCGGAGATATCCCCGGTGTGGCGGTGGTTCTGGGCAAAGCAGACAATGCTGAAGATGTGGCCAAGGTGGTGAAAGATTACCAGTCCAAGGGCATTATGACCTTTATGGTGGGCGACGTAATCGAGCAGTGCGCCGAAAACGGCGTGAAGATGGGGTTGGAGTTCCGTGTGATCCCTCTGGGTCATGATGTTACCTCTGTAATCCATGTGGTCACTGTTGCTATCCGCGCAGCGCTGATTTTTGGTAATGTTCAGCCCGGCAATCTGGCTGGTCTGCTGGATTACACCAAGAACAGAGTGCCTGCGTTTGTTAACACCTTCGGCGCTATTGACGCTGTGGTGGTCTCCGCCGGTGCCGGCGCTATCGCTCTGGGCTTCCCCGTGGTTGTGGACATCGACCTGGGTGAGAATCAGGTTCCCGGCGCGCTGGAATCCGTATGTGACCACGGAGAAACGGTGAAGAAGTCTCTGGAACTGCGCAATATCAGAATCAAGGTCACAGAGCTGCCCATTCCCGTAGCCTTTGCCGCTGCCTTCGAGGGTGAGATCATCCGTAAGGCAGATATGCACAACGAGTGCTGGTCCTCCAAGAATCCCACCGCTGAGCTGGTTGTGATGCGGCAGCTGGACGAAGTTGAGGATCACAAGATCTCCATCATCGGTCCTGACCTGGATCAGGCTAAGGATCTGGCTCTTGTTACATATGTGGAAGTGGCCGGCAAGAAAATGCAGGAGGACTTTGAGTCTGTTATCGAGCGTAAGTTCCACGCATGGTTCAACTACATGGAAGGCGTCATGCATACCGGTCAGCGCAATCAGGTTCGTGTCCGTGTATCCAACGCTGCCTATGAAGCGGGCCTGCGGCTGAAGGATTTTGCGGAAGTCCTCTATGTAATGATTATGAACGAGTTTGACGCGGTGGTGGATAAGTGCCAGGTCACCATCATCACCGATGCCCAGCAGGCAGAGGCTTTCCGGGATGAGAAGGCAATGCCCCGTTACGCCCAGAGAGATGACCGTCTGGCATCTATGACCGACGAGTCCGTAGACCGTTACTACACCTGTATCCTGTGCCAGTCCTTTGCTCCCGCTCACTGCTGCGTGGTAACACCTGAGCGTCTGGGCCTGTGCGGTGCCGTTTCCTGGCTGGATGCCAAGGCTACCAATGAGCTGGATCCCAACGGTCCTTGCCAGCCCATTGAGAAGAAGGGTCTCATCGATGAGCGACTGGGCCGCTATGAGGAAGTCAACCGCATGATCTGCGATGCTACCCACGGCGCGGTGGAGAGTGTGACCCTGTATTCCATTCTGGAAGACCCCATGACCTCCTGCGGCTGCTTCGAATGTATCTGCGGTATTGAGGCTGTGTCCAGTGGTGTGATCATTGTAAACCGTGAGTATAAGGGCATGACCCCCGCAGGTATGACCTTCGGCGAACTGGCAAGCTGCACTGGCGGCGGTGTCCAGACGCCCGGCTTTATGGGCCATGGCCGTCACTTTATCGCTTCCAAGAAGTTCCTGTATGCGGAAGGCGGTATCGAGCGCATCGTCTGGATGCCCAAGGAGCTGAAGGACGATGTAGCCCAGAGGCTGAACAAGACCGCTAAGGAACTCTACGGCATTGAGAATTTTGCCGACATGGTGGCAGATGAAACCGTCACCTGCGACGCGGAAGAACTGTACACCTGGCTGACTGAAAAGGGTCATCCCGTCCTGGGTCTGGAGCCTCTGATGTAACGCAATCCCATCCGGCACGGTGGGGAATTTCTCCACCGTGCCATTTTTACAGGCGTGTCTGAGGACGTCCTGTTTAAGCCCCCAGCAATACCAGCGGCGAATGCCGCCGAAAGGAATCGGATCAATGAAAGTAATTTTCCAAATTGAGGGAGCAAATCCCGTTGAAATTGCATGTAACGCCGGAGATAATCTGCTGGAATTGGCACGCCGTGGCAATGTAGCCATTGATGCCCCCTGCAGCGGCAACGGCTCCTGCGGCAAATGCCGTGTGAAGCTGATCGAGGGACAGGTGGAAACCATTAAGTCCCGCCACATCTCCGACGAGGAATATGAGGCCGGCTGGCGGCTGAGCTGCAACTGCAAGGTGCTCACCGATTGCACCGTGTGGGTGCCGGATATAGCCAGCGCTTACCAGTCCCGCATGAAGACCGCAGACCTGTCCAGCCCCAAGGAAGTGGCGATTTTTGAGCAGGCCCAGCAGCAGCTTCAGGAAAGCGGTATCACCTTCCAAAACAGCTTCCGCAGTGTGGTGGTGGAGATGTCCGAACCCAGTCTGGAGGACACCATGCCCGATAACGAGCGCCTGACTTGGGCGTTGCAGGAGGCATTGGGAGTATCGTCTGTGAAGATCCCTTACAGCGTGATGCTCACACTGGCCAGCGACCTGCGGAAATACGGCTTCCGTGTTTGCGTCAAGGGTCAGCTGGAGGGGGACAGCTTTACTTGTATGGAGATTTCCTCCCCGGAGGACAGCGCCATCGTAGGCTGCGCCATCGACATCGGAACCACCACGGTCACCATGGTGCTGACAGACTTGACCACCGGTAAGATTCTGGCAAAGGGATCCTCTGGCAACGGCCAGATCCGCTACGGCGCGGATGTCATCAACCGCATCATTGAGCAGGGTCGTCCGGGCGGTAAGAAAAAGCTGCAGGATGCCATCATCAAGGAGACCCTCACACCCATTATTGCCAACCTGTGCAAGACCGCGGGAATCTCTGCCCGGTCTATTCTGCGGATGTGCGTGGCAGCCAATACCACCATGAATCACCTGTTTGTGGGTGTGGACGCGGAGCCTGTGCGTATGGAACCCTATATCCCCAGCTTTTTCGCCTGGGAGGGGCTGCTGGCAGGGGATCTGAAGCTTCCCGCCAACCCTCTGGCGCCGGTAATCATCGCCCCCAATATTGGCTCTTATGTAGGCGGCGATATCACTGCCGGTACGTTGGCTGCCGGCCTTTGGGACAAGGATGAGATGAGCCTGTTCATCGACCTGGGCACCAACGGAGAGATCGTATTTGGAAACCGGGATTTCCTCATGAGCTGCGCCTGTTCTGCCGGTCCTGCCTTTGAGGGCGGAGACATCTCCTGCGGCATGCGGGCCACAGATGGCGCCATTGAAGCCTGCCGTATTGACCAGGACACCATGGAGCCCAGCCTCACCATTGTAGGCGATCCGGGACAGAAGCCGGTGGGCATCTGCGGCAGCGGTATTATCGACATTATTTCGGAGCTGTTCCGCTGCGGAATCATCAATGCCCGGGGTCTGTTCAGCCGGGAGGGTGACCGGGTAGCCCGGGACGAGCACGGCATGGGCCGCTATGTGTTGGCCAAGGCGGAGGAGTCCGAAACCGGACGGGAAATCTCCATCAACGAGGTGGATATTGATAACTTTATCCGTGCCAAGGGTGCCATTTTCTCCGCAATTGATACCATGCTCAGCGCTGTGGACATGACCGTGGATATGATCGATCATGTGTACGTGGCCGGCGGTATCGGTTCGGGAATCAATATGGCAAACTCTGTGAACATCGGTATGCTTCCGGATGTGGAGCTGTCCAAATACCACTATATTGGAAATTCCTCCCTCACCGGCGCCTACGCCATGGTCATGAGTGATGGGGCAGCGGAAAAATGCAGCGAGGTGGGTGCAAATATGACCTATCTGGAGTTGTCCACCCATCCGGGATATATGGATGCTTTTGTAGCGGCTTGCTTCCTGCCCCATACGGATGCCAGCCTGTTCCCAAACAGTGTCCACGGAGGATAAAGGAGAACCTATGCAAGTAGAAAACCACAAGGAAGAAGTCCCTTTTGCTTATTATGAGAATAAATACCGGGCGTTAGACCCGGCGGATGTGACCGAAAGGCTGAAAGAGGTAGCCTTCGACGGCAGCGCCTTTACGGTAAAACTGCTGGGCAGAGCGTTCACCCTGTCCTACCCGGAGTATGCCATCCGCGCCTTGGACGGTGGGCCGGTTCCTCCTCTGCCTGCCCAGACTTTCCTGCTGCGCTATCTTCTGGAGAGCAAGGATACGGCGTGGAATGGTCAGTGGAAGACCTTCCGGGAAATGCCCTGGGGAGAAATGTACATCAAGCCTTATACCGGACGGGTACTGACCCGGGCAGCGTTTACCTTTGGTACCCGCGTAGGCGCATTCCGGACTGCTGCGGAGAAAATGGGCGCGGTCCCGGTAAAGCACGGCGACGCGGGATACCAGTTCCGGCTGGTTGGGGATTATCAGATGCAAATCATAGTCTGGGAGGGAGACGAGGAGTTCCCGCCCAATGCCCACGTGCTGTATTCGGATAATTTT